>JAKQQT010000253.1 GCA_029564025.1 Armatimonadota bacterium
TGTGTGGCCCGCGTTGCGAAGGAGCGAACCTTCGTCAGTGAAGGTCCATCCGTTCCGCTCCGCCAGGTCAAATGCATTTCGCAACAGCGTCGTTTGCGCGCACTGCGGCGTCTGCATGGCCCAGAGGTCTTCCCGCGGCACGGAATCGAGAACCACACCCTCGGTATCCGCACGCTGAAGGGTATCGGCCACGGGAACCGCCGCGATACCCGAACCGTGTTCCCGCGCCGAAGCGATGCACCGGGATACGATGTCGGGGGTGACCAGCGGTCGGGCCGCATCGTGAACGGCGACGATAGGCGATTCCACAAGAGCAAGCGCGTTGCGCACGGATTCCTGTCGCGTTTTGCCGCCGTCCGCCAACAGCCACGGTTTCGCCAGTCCCTCGCAAATGCGTTCGACCTCGTGTTTGTCGTCCGGGTGGACGGCAATCACGAGGTCGGAAATTTCATCGCAAACAGCCAACGCGTCCAGCGTGACTCGCAGAATCGGGCGGCCGAGCAGGCTAACGAGCGCTTTGTTCCGGTCCGCTCCGAACCGCGTTCCCCGCCCCGCGGCAGGCACAACGGCGGTTACGTCCGCGCTCATTTGACGAGTGTCAGCTGAAGAATCTCGGCCACACCGTCGGGTCCTCTATCCTTCAACCGCCAGTCGTTGTCCACGATCAGTGAGGTTCCCGGCCGGAATGTGAAGTCCTTGTTGCGGGCAATCTGGTCGCCGCCGGCTTCATTGAGCTTCGTGCGCACCACGCGGACGTTGACGGTCAGCGTTCCGTTCGCGGCCTTCTTCTTCACGGTGATGGTCACGTCCACCACGATTCCCTCGGCGGAAGCGCGGTAGTTGAACGTTCCAAAGCCCGTTTTATCGTCCACTTCCACCGGTTTCAACGTGGCGTATTTGAACGACTTGTCGCGCGCGTTTTCCGAGGTCCGCATCAGCAGGACCTCCGGTTGGAACGTCACGGCGCTCCACGCGCTACAGGCGGCGGCCAGGCACAGAACGACGGCCAGGAATCTGCTTGCCGGTTTCATATCACGCTTCCGGATGTCACTCGATAGTAATCATGCCCTTGTCGGAGAGGGCCTGAACGAACTCCTGCATATCGGCGGTGGCCTCTTCCTCGGTCACATCAAATTCTTCTGTGATGCGTTGGGCTATCTCCGCGATGGTCAGCGTTCCGTCGGCCAGTTCCCACACGCGGGTGCCGACGGGATTCAGCGAGTGCATCACACTTTCGGTGGGAGATACGATCACGGCTCCGTCTTCAAACACGCGCCACGCGGCGTCCGGGTGGCGGGTAATGTAGCGTTCCACATCAAACATTTTCAAACAGCCTCCAGAAAGAGTTGTCCGGCAGAAAATGCATCATGCCGGTCGGCACGCGGGTCACGAGATCCGAAGCCAGAGCCACGGCGCGTGAAACCATCGCCTTCTCGTGCGCGAAGAATAGCACGCACGGAAGAAGAGTCTCCAACGCCTTGCGGCCGCCTACGGGCTCCCAGCGGACTTCCTTGTCCTTTACCAGTATGTTCATCTGAACCAACGGCGCGCTGATGTTGTCGCCGTTCTTCTGCAGTTCGCCCCAGAAAGGCGTTCCGTACGCGCGGTAGCCGTCCCCGTCGCGGCGTATAATGGTCAGTTCGTCGCTCAGGATCGGGCGCGGCGCCGAGAGCCTCGCCGTGGTGGTCTTGCCGGCGCCGGAAAGGCCAAAGAACAGCAGGGCTTTCCCGTTCTGAACTGCGCTCGCTCCGTGGATCATAACACCGTCAATGTCCAGCAAGTGCACCGTGAAGAACACACGCAGGCACGAATCGAAGGAAAACATGTTGGGCGCGCACGAACCTTCGATGTTCCGGGTCTTCGTGTCCACATCCGCGTGGAAGTCGCGGCGTTCATAATGGAAGCCCTCCGGCGTGGAGGTTACTCTGGGAAGGTCCTCGCCGACGGTCGTGATGCCGCGTTCGGTGTCCAGCGTCATCGTGAACCCGTCGGCTGACGGTACGATGAAGCCCTCATACCGGTCGGCAATTTGCGCGATGAACTCCGGGTTTTCCGAGCGGACGGTCAGACCAACGTCGGCGATGCTTAAGTGTATTGTCTCCATGAATCTCCTGGTAATGTCCTATTCCAGCCGATCCCGAATCCAAGGTGAGGCACACTGAGCGGAGCCCGCAGGGCGCCCATGCGGGCGTCCGAAGGCGCAGTCGAAGTGCGCCGGCGTCCTTCGACTTCGCTCGTTCCTCGCTCCGCTCAGGATGCCTCGATTCTGGGCCCAGCGATTCGGTGGAATGGTCAAATATTCTTTCTCCCCTATGGGGATCAAGGGTTCAAGTTCTTCCTCAAAATAACCAGGCGCGCGCCCCGGCCACCCGGCTGTTCGTAATGCCTCGCGAATGCCTGTGCTTCCGGAGATGCGTCCGGCACGAATCCCAGCTTCTCCGCCAGCCGTATGGATGCCCGGTTCGTCTCATAAGCCGCGTAACGCACGCACGGCACGTGCTTGCTCGCCGCGTCGTGCAGTCCGGCGCGAACAATCGCCTCGGCGACTCCGGAGCCGCGAGCGGTCATCTTGACGTACACGCTCATCACCCACCAACCGGGGGCGTAGGGGCCATTTTCATCCAGCGGTCCGACAACGGCATAACCCAACACAAAACCGCGGCGCTCCGCTACCCATAGTGTGGCTCCGACAGCCCTCGCCGAATCCAGCATCTCCGCCGCGTGGCCTCTCAGCGTCTCCATGTCAACAGCGGATATCGGCGCTGTCTGCAACTGGTGATCGCCCATCAGAAACGCAATGCTTTCAATGTCGGACTCCCGTGCCGGACGTGTGAAAGTCGGCTCCGTGCGTGACCGTCGCCGGGCCCGGATACCGGATGAATTGGCAAGCCTGGCGATAACCGAGCGCCGCCACAGCGCAACGCGCATGAATGCACGGGAATACGGATACGAAAGCGCCGCCAGCAAACGTCCGTGTGCGCGGGCCCGAGGCGTCAGCAGGCTGATCAACCGGCCCCGGCGCTGAACAGCAATCACGCGGCCAAGGATGTCCTCGGCACGAACCGGCGGGTCCGGCGACAGAAGGGTGTCGCCCTTCACCAGCCATTCCGAAGGCGGGTTGCCTTTAATACCGATCACACGGTGCGCGTATATCCGGTTGTCGCGCGTGGTCAGGATGATATCGCCGCGTTCAATGTCGTTCGGATCAACGCTCGCCACCTGCGAGCGGTCGCCCGGACGGATGGCCGGATACATCGACAAGCCCGTAAGGTCGAGCATCATCGGGCAGACCTGCAGAGCCTGCCGCAACAAGGCAAGTTTCTCAGGGGTCAGCGTGGTCTCGGGAACGCCCGGTGTCACGGGCGCCGCGTCTTTCTGAAAAGTCACAGCGGGAATGCGTACAGATAGGAATTCGTGCAACCGACCACCACGCGGTCATCCGCGGTGGTTCCGGTGAGGCACGGCGAGCCCAGGAACTGCCCGGGAAGCCCTTGTGTGCTTGAATCGAACACGCGCCAGCCGGAGCCGGGATCCGCGGAACCGGATGTCCGTCTCAGCGCCAGGAACCGGCCATCAGCCCCTCCGATATAGATTACACCGTTCCAGACTACAGCCCCGCCCGGATACTCGCGAACGCCGTACGGACGCAACGGGAAATCGCCGGGATTGATTCCGTCGCTGGCGCGCAGACCGACGATCTGGTGGTTTTCCAGGCCGGCCACCAGCAGGTCGTCCGCCCCCGAAGCCCACGGTGATCCCCCAATTACCTTGGTGTAGGTCACCGGTCCTTCCCAACCCAACGCCAAACTTCCGTTGCTGGCATTCAATGCATAGATGGTGTTGGATGTGTTGCTGAAGTATACGGTGTTGTTGTCCGCCAGCACCATGGGTGATGTGTTGATGCCGGTTCCTGCCGTCGACTCCCACAGCATCGTGTTCAAGTCGGCCGTAATTCTGCGCACCTTGCCGTCCGCGCTGGTAACCCACACCTCCTGGTTGGCGGGAATCGCAACAGAACCGTTGATAGCCCCGAACGGCGTGCCGCTTGGGAACGATTTGAGCAGGGCTCCGTTCGACTGAGCGTAGGAATACAGACGTCCGTTGTCGGAACCGATAACCACTTTCCCGTCTGCCGTGGCCGCAGGACTGGAAACCAGATTTCCGGCGTTCGGCACGGTGACCGACCATCTCAACCCGCCGGAAAACCTGTTCAACGCCAGAAGCTTGCCGTTCACGGTGACAAAATAGACCGAATCGTTGTAAACGGTCGGGCGCGCCAGAATGGACGCGCCGAGGTTTCCGGTGGCCGGATAAGTCCAGCGCAGAGTTCCAGGCGTGTACCCGCTTTCCACGGTAGCCGCCACACCGTGCGCCGTCCCGGCGGTTGTTCCGGCGTACACCCATCCGCCCGCGGACGACGGCGCGGCTTCAATCGAACCGCCCAGTTTGACCGCCCAAGTGCGGGTCATCGGATTGGCTTTCCACGTTCCCAGCGGGGCAGAAACGTTGGCGTTGTACGTCGGCGTCACGTGGAAGTAATCACAGATGCCTTCGTACATTCCCTTGGCTACTAAAAGCCGGAACTTCTCGTCCTGAAGGGCGTTGCTGTCCGGGTCCAACCTGTCGACAAAGGCGACCTCAATAAGGCAGGCGGGACGGGTGGCGCGCCGGTTCTCACCGTAACTGCCGGCGAATCCCTTGGCGCCCCGGTTCGCCCAGGATGCGTTGTAGTTCGCGCGAATTTGCGCGACCACCTTGGCTTGTATCTTCTGCGCAAGATACTGCGACCCGTATTCGTTGGCCGCGTCGGTCACCGTGTAGCCGTTGGCGTTATCGTAAAGGGTTTCCGTTCCCGTGGCTGTGCCGTCATAACCGTTATTGTGCAGTGAAACCATTATGTCCGCGCCCCGCCAGTTGGCATAGAGGGGCCGGGCGGCAATATCGCGGTTGTAGTCGGTGGTGTTGCCGTTGTCGTAAACGGACGACGGTGCGCCCATGCGCACGGCGTAGTACAGTGCGGCCATCTGCCACCAGGGCTTGTTCGGCGCGGTGCGTTCCAGTCCGGCGAAGTTGTAGAGTGTTGTGCAATTCCCCGCTGTCTTGTCCATCTCTCGGGTTACCCACACCGTGGCCCCGGCGTTCACGAGGAGATTGTACAGGTACTGAATCATCTCCTGGTTCATGAAGTCCTCGACAATGCCGAAGTAGTAACTGCGCTGAAGAGACCAGGCCGGCTTGTAATACCAGCCGTGGCCCGGGCTGAGAACGATTTTCTTGCCCAACAACGCACCGGCGGCGGCGGTTGGCGCGGGCGCTTCGGCGGTCGGCACAAACGGCGAGGGAGGCGCGAAGGAGGAGAGGTCGCGGTCGCCAACCGTCATCCGCGTGTTGCCAATCCCGCTTTTGTCGGGCAACCGCCGCAGGGCATCCGCCAGAGCCTCGAGGTCGCTGTCTGTGATGCCGTTTTTCACCGTCTCCGGCGTGAAGTCAATCAACAAAGTGTTGTCACGCGTTGTAACCGATCTGACGGCGGAACCTTTGGGAAACCCCAGGTTCTTGAGCACGGCATCAAGTTCCGGTTTCTGCGCCGCGACAGACGAGAAACTGCCAGGCAACAGCGCCACTAGCAAAAGCCAAAGGTTGTTTGTACGCTTCATCGGGCCATATCCTCCGTTATCAGTATATCGCGCCGGTGTCGGAACGCCATTCCGGTGAGCCACACAAGCGCAGGGGATTCGCCCGTTCCGGGACGAATCCCCTGTTCACTTCACCCGCCCACTGTTCAGTTGAGAATCAGGAACGGTTCGGTGACTGATGTTCGGATCTCCCCCACCGTACCCGCCGAGTCCGGGTACGAATAGGCAATCCACGCACGGTACGTTCCCGGACGCACCACCGTGTTTACGGTATTGATCGGCAGGATCACGGGTATTACCGCATTCGCCGGAATTGTCACCTTCATCGTCGGCGACTTGATCTGGCACTCGAAGGTGTTCACCCAGCCCGTCTCTGTTTTCGCCTGCAAATAGAGAATCGTGCAGAAGGAACGGTGATCCTCGGTCACCGCGGGCATGTTGGATCGGTTGGCGACGGCAACCGGAATCGGCTCCGTAACTTTGTACTCCCGCTTGCTCGTCGTCAGCACAATACCCGGATTCGGGGTCGGAACCACGACATTGAACGGTTCCGAAAACGTGGTGATTTCGTCTGAAACGGGCCTCAAGTCCGCGTTTACCCAGGCAAATGTGATCCCCGCGCGGTAAGCGCCGGTAGGCCACTTGAGACTGCCCATGGTCTCGGAGGGAAGTCGAATCGTTTTCACCTCACCCGGCTTGATGTACACGGGAGTCGGCATCTTGTCCATCGCGCACGGTCCCAATTGCTTCCAGCCGTCCGGTGTGTTCAACTGAAGTTTGATGATACTGCAGAACGACTCCATGTCGAACACGCGGATGGTCATCTGTGAAGCGTTCTTCACGTGCGCCACAATCGGCTCCGTGGGTGAATAGACGGGCTTTGCAGAAGCGACAACCACGCGCCCGGGATCAGGACCGAGCACCTGGAAAGGAGGCGAGACCGCCACGTGAGGATCCGGCAACGGAGTGCCCGCTGAATCAAGAACCTCAAACGCCAGCGTCAACCGGTATGTTCCCGGATCCTTGACAGCCGGCACAGTGGCATCGGGAGGTAACAACACGGTTTTGCGCTCGCCCGGTTTGATGACCACCGCGGGTCCGCCGGTGAGCAAGCACATCGCGTATGGTTTCCACGCCTCCGCTTCCAGTCTCTCCATGCGAACAATGGTGCAGTATGAGTAGAATGCGTGGCCCTGTATCGCCCGGGTATCACCGTTCTCGATGATCGCCATAACAGGCGCGTCCGGCGGATACTGCAGTCTGTCCGACCGGATCATCACCTTCGGAGGAGGAGGCGGCGCGGGCGGCGTCACCAGTCCATCCAGATGGCCGCGATACATGGGAACCGGGCTGGCCGACTGGGCCATCAGGTCCATCATGAAGATGATCTCGCACACCGGTTCTTCCACGACGTTGGGCACCGGGGAATCTGTTGCGGAAAGCGCCTTGTCACTGCCGGTCGTCGGCACGGGGGTCGTGGTGATCTTGGGACCCGATCCCGTGTTTACAGGAGGCAGGTGAATAATACCCACGAGGTGACCCGGATACCTGGAGTCACCTCCGTCTTCCCTGCGCACCGTCAGTCCCGCCACACCCTCCAGCACGCCGCCAAGCACGACTTTACCATCCGGTGTAACGAACTTCACAAATCCGCGGAATGTGCCGAGGCCTCTGTCGTCGATTTTGAGAACGAAGTTGTCGGAAACGAGCTTGCTTCCGTCAGGAATGAAACGTTGCGTGGCGTCCGAGGAAGGATTGACCTTGAGCAGGAGAGAGAGGTTGGTGTTTGTTATCACTCCGCTCGCATCCTTGGAGAGCACCACGGGAGGCAACGCCGATACAGTGACAGCGCTCAGCACAAGCGCCGTGACAACCGCATACAGCGTCTTTGCGACACCTGATTTCATCTTGTGACCTCCTGGGTCGGAATCACGGAGGAGGCAGTTGCGGCACCATCGACGAACTCACGCCTTCCTCCGCGAATCCTTTAGACGCATTATACCACTTATGGGTTTCATAAGCCACTGGAGCCTGGAGAAAACTGGTAGCCCGCAACCAGGTATCAGATATCGTGTACCGGAAATCCCGTGCGGAACGAAAGGCGCCGAACTGATCGCTTCCGGACGTCCGGCCTGATACCTGATGTTGACCTCACCTCGCGGATGCGATAGAATCATCGAGGTGTGGACTTTGCGGTTGACGCTTATCAGACCGCGATCCTGCAATTTTGAAGATACTTGCTGAAAGGAGCAACCCCTTTGAAACGATACTTCATCGCGGCTCTTGTCGCGCTGACCGCCTGCACCGGCGGAAACGTTTACGCCCAGAAGGCGGCCCCGAAAGCCACCACCAAACCGACCGCCAAGACCACGGCAAAACCCGCTACCACGGCCAAGCCGGCCGCGAAGCCGACCACCGCCAAGCCGGCTGTCAAACCCGCCGACGGCAAGTTGCCCGCCGGTGTCGTTGCCACCGTCAGCGGCATCCCCGTCAAGCAGTCCGACGTTGACGCGCGTCTGTGGAGCGAGTACGGCTCGCAGATGATTGACCGCTACGTAAATCAGGAGATAATCCGCCAGGAAGCCAAGAAGCGCGGCATCTCCGCCACCGCGGCCGAGATCAACGCCAAAGTGGACGAAGCCAAAGCGAGTTTCAGCCAGTACCCCGGCCGCCAGGCAAACGAATGGGACGAATTCATCAAGCGATACGGACTGGCCAACTTGAAACAGGACATGGAGATTCAAGTCCTCGTCAACAAGATTGGCGAAAACGAAGCCAAGAAGACCGTTTTGACCGCTGATGAACAGAAGCAGGTGAAGGACAACCTGGAGCGCGAAGCCCACCAGATCAATGCCAAGCACATCCTGGTCGGCATGGGTGACCAGTTCGCCGGCCGCACCGAAGAGCAGGCCCGGGCACGAATGAAGGAAGTCACCGACAAACTGGCCGCCGGCGCCAATTGGGACGACCTGGCCAAGGAATACTCGGACGACACATCGAACAAGGACAAGGGCGGCGACCTCGGCTTCTTTACGAAGCAGAGGATGGTCAAGGAATTCGAAGACGCGGCCTTCGCCCTGAAGGACGGCGAAACCACCAAGGAACCGGTTAAAACGGCTTTCGGCCTGCACCTGATTCAGATGGTGGCGCACAAAGACAATCCCGTGACGCCCGAGCAGGTGAAAACCGCCACGGAAGAGCGCCTGAATCAGAAGAAGGAAAGTAGCAAGGACGCCCGCACGTGGTTCCCGGCCCTTCGCGAGAAGTACAAAGTCGTGGTGAAGCCGGAGTACGCTCCGCCCGCCAACTAAGCCTGGTAACAGTTTGTTCCATCCCGGGCCAGACGTTTGCAGAAGGCCCGGGATGAACTTTTTGACACAGATTTTCATCTGCGCTTGCTTCCGGAGCGCATAGGAAGTTAAAATATATTTCCGAGCGAATGTGTTCGGAAGGTCTGTGTGAAGCTCGCCGCGGCGGGAGGTTTTGTCGCGTCTTACTGTCAAGGTTGGGATCCGCCGTGAACGGCTCCGTGCCGGTCCCCACGCTCATTCTCCATCCATTTGACTGGACGTCGGCGTCCTCTCGTTCGCCTTTTTGCGCCTTGCTGTTTTTTTTGACCGAGGAGGGTCTGTATGCCTACGGAAACCCGGACCAGGGATGGCCGCGTCATGGCCTCGCCGCCGGTGGTACCGATTCCCAACCTGATTGAAGTGCAGATCGATTCATTTCAATGGTTCCTGGAGGAAGGCCTCCGGGAACTGTTTCGCAATTTTTCACCGATCAAAGACTTCGCAGACAACCTGACTCTCGAACTTGTAGACTACTACCTCGAACAACCGGAAGCCTCGCAGGACGAGTGCCGCCAGCGCGACATTACCTACGAAGCGCCCATCAAAGTGAAGATCCGCCTTTGGCAGAGGGAAGCCGAAGTCAAAGAAGCGGAAGTGTACATGGGCAAGCTTCCGCTGATGACCCAGAACGGCACGTTCATCATCAACGGCGCCGAGCGCGTTGTCGTCTCCCAGTTGGCCCGGTCGCCGGGCGTTTATTTCCGCGACAACATCGACTACTCCGGTCGCACACTGTATTACGCGACCGTGATTCCCTCCGAAGGCGCCTGGACTGAAGTCGAAACAGAAACCACCGACGCCATCAAGGTCCGCGTTGGCCAGACCAAGCGTTTCCCGATTACCACCCTGCTCCGCGCCATGGGCGCCCTGCCGGAGGCCACTGCCCGTTCCGTCGAGAACGTGAAGTGGTCGGAAGCCGCGGATCGCCAGATTGCCATCATCGTGCGTGATCCACAGAACCGTGAAGTGCTTGTCAAGAAGGGCGAAACGCTTAATACGGATTCGATTCGCCGCGCGCGCAAGATACTCGGCGGAAAAACCGTACGCGTCTTCCGCAACGATCCTCCCGTGCTGATTCCGGCCAGCGAGTCCGCCGGATTCCACGCGGCCGAGGATTATCAGGTCATCACGCGCGACGGGTTGGAACACGCCGCCGTCAAGGCCGGCGAGAAGATTACGCCCGAATTGGCGCTGAAATTGGAGACATGGGCTGAGAACGCACCGTTGAACAGCGCTGTCGGCCGCGTTCTGGCTTCGGACTGGGGTGACAAACCCGCCTCCGATGTCATCAGCGTTGCAGACGCCAAGGGACGCGTGCTGAACGAAGATGCTGTCGACAAGAATACCGGCGAGGTATTGTTTGAAGCCGGCCATAAACTGACAGCCCCCAACATCACGAAACTTTCCAAGGCCGGCATCACCGACATTTCGGTGCAATCGTCCGCCTCCGCCGGCTTGTATGTTCCGGCCGGCACAGTGCTGACAGAAGAAATCTGCAAGGACATCCTGGCCGCCGCCAGCGCGGCGCGGCCCACCGAAGTCACCATCGAGGTACCGGGACTTCCCTACAGCACCCTGCAGATCGATTCCGACGGCCTGGTTGGGCGCGTGCTTTACCTCGACGCCGTGAACGCGGAAACCCAGGAAGTCGTTCTCGCGGCGGGAATCAAGATTAAAAACCGCGACGTTGAGAAGTTGCGCTCCGGCGGAGTTCTCGAAGTCACCGTCAAGGAAGATATCAAGGACCCGGACAGGCTGAAAGGCCGCATCCTCGCCGAGGCCATAGTCGCACCGGGGACGGGTGAGGTTCTGTACGAGTCCGGCTACAAGATCAAGTCCGACGATATCGGCCGCCTGCAAGCGGAGAAAGTCCCGAGTGTTCGCGTCACGGAGACCACCGAACTCTCGCCCGCCGATGTTCGCGTGCCGGTTGAGCCGTTGGAAACAATCAAGGTGCGCAACCGCCTGATCACCAATGAGGAGATTTTCCAGGCATTCGGCTCGCGCATCGAATTGCACGATCCGGCGATTGAAGACCTTCTGCCTGACGACCATACGGACATAGTGCCGATCAAGGACGTTATCGGCGCCAACCACAAGGTCATTGCACCGGCATACAAGCCAATCGACCAGAAGTCGGCTTCCGAAATCGTCGCGGCCGGAATCACTCACGTGGTTGCGCTGAAGGTCAGCCGTTTCATCTCCGTCACACTGAAGGAAGATCCCGCGGCGGACGATGAAGCCGCGTTGATGGACATCTACAGAAAGATTCGCCCCGGAGACCCCGCTACTCACGGAAGCGCCCAGAACCTTCTGCATTCGGTGTTCTACGATCCGCGCCGATACGATTTGGCACGCGTGGGACGCTACAAACTCAACCGCAAGTTGAAGCAAAGCGTCGACCCTGATGCCACCTCGCTGACGCAGAACGATATTGTACAGATCATCCGCTACATTATCCAGCTTTCCATTGAGGCATCACTGAAAGACGATGAAGAGGACAAGCGCACCGTTCGCGTGGACGACATCGACCACCTGGAGAACAAGCGCGTACGTTCCGTCGGCGAACTGCTTCAGAACCAGTTGCGCCTTGGATTCCTGCGCATGGAGAAGGTCGCCCGCGAACGCATGTCGTCGACCGAACCGGACCAGGCGATTCCGCAGGTAATCCTGAGCGTCAAGCCGATTTCCGCGAGCATCAAGTCCTTCTTCGGTTCCAGCCAGTTGAGCCAGTTCATGGACCAGCACAATCCGTTGGCCGAACTGACGCACAAACGGCGCCTTTCGGCTCTTGGACCGGGCGGCCTGAGCCGTCAGAGCGCCAAGCTGGAGGTCCGCGACGTCCACCACAGCCACTACGGACGAATCTGCCCGATCGAGACACCGGAAGGCCCGAACATCGGACTCATCGGCTCCATGGCCGTGTACACCCGCATCAACGAATTCGGCTTCCTTGAATCGCCGTATTACCGCGTCAAGGACGGAAAAATCACGATTTGGAAGAACCGCGATCCGGAAGAAGACGATTCCATCGAGTACCTGACCGCCGACACGGAAGAGGGCAAGCGTATCGCGCCCTCCAGCGCGCGCTACATCATTTTGGAGGACGACGACGAAAAAACCGTCATCGGATTCGATGGTGATGTTCAGGTTCGCGACCGGGGCCGGTTCCCGACGGTTCCACCGGACCAGGTTGACTATATGGACATCTCGCCCATGCAGGTGTTCTCGCCGGCCACGTCGCTGATCCCGTTCCTGGAAAACGACGACGCCAACCGCGCGTTGATGGGCTCGAACATGCAGAGGCAGGCGGTGCCGGTGATTAAAACCGACGCCCCGCTGGTAGGCACCGGGCTGGAATCGCGCGTGGCGATGGATTCCGGGGCCGTCATCATCTCGCCCTACTTCGCCCGCGTCAAGTCGGTTACCAGTCAGTTCATCACGCTCACGGAACTGCGAACGGACCGCCGGTCGGCTCCGCTGATGGAAGACCGTCCGCTGTCCGAAGCCGAGGATTACATCCTGGGTGCGCCGATCTATGACGTGCACAGCGGTGAGATGCTTGCTACCACCGGAACCAGGCTGGCCCGTCAGCGACTGCACGAGGTGCGCCGCATGGCCAGTCAGCAGGAAACCGTTCCGCTGGCACAGGCTGTCAATCGCCGACTGGCGGAAGATACGGAAGGGCTTGGATTGCGCCACGCTGTCATCCCGCCGTCTTTCTTAAACAGCAACGGCGCTCCGTGCTCGATTCCGGTAGAGATTGCCACGCATCACGTGCTGGCGGAGGACCTGCTGGACACGGAAGGCCGCATTGTCGCCCAGAAGGGTGAACGCGTCACCACCGACATGATTTTCGATGAACACCATCTTGGCGGTTCTATCGAAGTAGGCGGCGATTACCACTGGATATGGCGCGAGGGTGACGAACTGGAGCACCACGAACCCGGTTCTGTTATCGTTCACACCCGCAAGCCGGGCCTGCCGGAAATGGTTCTCGTGGAAGGTCCCACGAATCCCCCGGCCGAGGTTGTCGTTTACCGGCACACGATTCCGCGCCTTGTGACGGTGCTCTCCGAGCATACGGCCAATCTGGAAACGATGCGCAGAAGCAACCAGGCCACGTGCATCCGGCAGGTGCCGATCGTGCAGAACGGTCAGAAGGTGGACGCCGGGCAACCGTTGGCGGACGGACCGTGCACAGACCATGGGCAACTGGCGCTTGGCCAGAACCTTCTGGTCGCCTTCATGCCCTGGTGCGGTTACAACTACGAGGACGCGATTATCCTCTCGGAACGCATGGTCAAGGACGACGTCTTCACCTCGATCCACATCGAGAAGTATGAAGTGGAAGCCCGCGACACGAAACTCGGACCCGAGGAAATCACCCGGGACATCCCCAACGTGTCCGACGACACCCTGGCGGACCTGGACGAGTTCGGCATCATCCGCATTGGCGCGGAAGTCGGACCAGAGGATATCCTGGTCGGCAAGGTCGCCCCGAAGAGCCAGGGCGAACAGAGCGCGGAAGAACGGCTTATCATTGCGATCTTCGGCAAGAAGGCCGAGGAAACCCGCGACGTATCGTTGCGCGTGCCGCACGGAGAAAAAGGCAAAATCATCGACGTCAAGGTTTTCTCGCGCTACAAGTACGAGTGCCGCAAGTGCCACGCGAAACTCGACTACAGCAAGAAGCCGGAGCGGAATTCATGCGACCATTGCGGCGGCGACCTGGACAGGATTCCGGGCGACGAACTGCCCGCGGGCGTGAATGAACTGGTGCGCGTGTACATTGCCCAGAAGCGGAAGATTATG
>JAKQQT010000724.1 GCA_029564025.1 Armatimonadota bacterium
CCTTGAGATCGAACGCTGCGCATGGAGGAAGTTCATCGACGACCTCCACCTGCGCGAGGTCCTCAGCATCGAGGCCCGGACCAAACTGGACAAGCAGCTCGACGAACACACACGCGGCTACGGCAGAGAACAGCCGCTCCCGCCGTTCACCGAGGAAAACGTCTTCGGCTTCTTCGAGCAGACCTGCGCCAAAATCCCCGACCTCATCAAGGAAGCCCTGACAGAAGTCTTCAAGTGGCTCACGCCAAGCCAGCGCTGGACCGGATGCAAGACCAGCAACGAGTTCAAGATCGGGAAGAAAGTCGTACTCTGCTACGTCGCCAGCACCTGCTACAGCGGCGGCCTGCAGGTCGACTACAACCGCCGCGCCCAGGTCGACGCGCTCGGCAACGCCCTCTTCATGCTGGACGGCAAAGGTGTCCGTAAAACCCGATGCGAACAAGAACAGGACCGCAAGCTCGTCGGCTCCTACACCGACGCATGGGACCATGACTGGCGGCAAGGCCTTCCCTACGAAGACGAATACCTGACCGCCAAAGCGTTCCACAACCGGAACGTCCACATCACCTTCAAGCGCCCCGATCTCATCGAAAAGATCAACCAAGCCGGTGCCGAGGCCGTCCTGCAGAAGGCCGGGAGGCAAGAGAGCAGAGGGTTCTCTCACTGACAACATGGTTACGTCCCCCGCCCCTGCCAGCGAGGGCGGGGAACGTACGCCGCCCGAATGAAAGGGACACACCTTGCACATCGAAACCGACATCACCGGCGAGTTCCATCTCGTCTACAAACGGCGCGGGCAGAAGGAGCCGCACTTCACAATCTCAGGATGCCCGACCGAACAACTCGACAAGAGGAAGATCCGGGAATACCTGAACGGATGCGACTGGTCAGACCGAGCTTGCCCGACATGGATTCCTGCCACCCTGCGTCCCGACGGCTTCATGAAAGATGCGCCCGCCCGCAGGCCGCGCCGATAACCCTCGCATCAATCCCACTTTTACACTCGTGATTGCGGTCACTCCGTGGCCGCAATAATCCACCAGAAAGGAACCTTGCCATGCAAAACAGCACCCACCTTGAAGACCGCGACAGCCACGCCCGCTTCCACGCCACATGGGAAACCCTCATGCGCCAGCTCGACCGGATCAACTCCCTCGCCCACTACCGCTACGCCCAAAAAACGGAAGGCCAGGAAGCCGTCAGCATCGCGAAGCACCTGCTCGACAAACTCGGCACGTACCCGGAGCTAGGAGGCGACGCCACATGAAGCGAGCCACTTACATCCGCTGCGAAGGCCCGATGCCGCGCTTCACCGACAAGCCGGTGCCGGGCCTTCCGCCCATCTGGAAAGTCTTCCCTGCCGACCACACCAACAAACCGACAGGAAAGATTTACGAGAAACCGGCATGGCTCGAAGCGCTGCTGCTCATGCGGCGAATCGCGCGGGACAGGCACATGCCGTTCGCATCGTACGTACAAACCGCCGGCGGAACGTTCAAGCGCTACCCGCCGCTGCTCTACAGAAAGGACGCCACATGAAATTCAAATTCCCGTCAACCAAAAAGCCCGACAACAATTCTCCACACACAACCCCCTGCACCTACCGGAAAGACCCAAACACCGGACTCTGGAAAGGAGAGGACGGCGCCTACTACCGCCTAGATACGCACGGCACAAAGCCGCCACACCTCGACCTGATCCGCATAAAAGGAAAAACACCGTGAACACCGAGCAAGACCTCACAGAACTTGACGAAATCTTTGTCCTGAAAAAACTCATGCCGGTTGACCAAGCCAACAAATTTGTCCAAACAATGAAAACCGCAGGGGCATACTTCAGAAAGACCGTCGTAGAAGACGTCATAAAACGAACAGTGACCGCGTGGAAAGGTCTGCCGTACTCAAACGAGAACAGCCCGACAACCGCGCCGGACAACATCGTCTGGCTGCACTACTACACGCCCACAGAAGACTGGCTCGTCACACGCCGGTTCTTCGACATCCGCGACGGCAAGGTGTCGTGCAAGCCGATGTTCTACGCAGCCAAGACTGACTGGCACAAGTACAAAGAGGTCACCTATGGGCACTACATGCTGAACGACATCAAAGCGCGGAACGCCCAGCTAGACCTCTACTGGACGCCGATGCCTGTCAACGACGCGCTCCGGCACATCTGAAACAACCAACAACAACCCGACCCCGGCGGGCACTCCGGGGAGAAAAGGACACACCATGAAAACCGTGATCAACGGCAAAGTCTACGACACCGACACAATGACGACGCTGGTTTCAAACACCACCTACGACAACGGAAATTGTTCCGGACAGACAAGAATCTGCAAAAACCCCGGGGGGAGTTACTGCTACGTTACGGGAAGTAACGGGCAAAACTTGTTCCGGATAAATTGCATCGAAGCCATAGCCAAAGACCAAATCGCCGAGATCATCGACGGCTGGTACTTGAACGACAAGGAATTCAAGGCACTGCTCGAAGAAGGCATCGTCGAGCAGGCTTAAACAAAGGTAACCCCGAACCCGGCGGGCACTCCGGGGAGAATACAAGCACAACCACAAACGGGAAACCAATAACCAGACGCAGAAACCCCGCTTCATCGCGGGGTTTTTTCATGCTCCGCTCGCCCGGAATACCGGGCTCGCTCGCCATCCTTTCGGACACCACGCGGCAGCCCCGGGCCACCACGGACCCGTGTTGGCGGCGCGGGGCCGCCAGAGAGGAGAGCCAAATGCACGCCCCAATTAACATCGTTTCCGACACACCCGGCCTGGGCGGCGCCTTGACCAACCCGACCGAGATCGCCCGCTGGAAAGGCAAGATCGCGCGACGGTACCCGGTCGAGTACGCGGGCGTCACGTACCGTGACGCGGAAGCCGCGTACAAGACCAACATCTTGCGCCGCGGCCCGACCCCGGAAAACATGGCGCTGATGGTAAACATTATGGCGGCCAAGCTCACCCAGCACCCGATTCTAAAAAACGCGATCCGCGACGCCGGGGGCCGGGCGTGGCTGGAAACATGCCGGCATGTAGGCTACGGCGGCAGATGGGAGGGCGTGGGGATGGCCAGCGCCTTTATCCGCTGCCTCGCCGAAGCCTATGAGCGCGAGCCGTGAATGCCGCCCCGACGACGCGGGGCTTTTTTCATGCTCCGCTCGGGCGGAATACCGCCCTCGCTCCGCAACCGCAGCAAGGACACGCGCACGGCCGTCCCTCGCCACAGGCCTCACTCGCCGGAATACCGGCTCGTTCGGCAACGCAGCCCCACGCCCCCGCCCCAACACACGCACGGCCAGTCCACACGCCCAGCCGCAGCCCGAACGACCGGGCGCTCCCTCGTTCGACTTTCGTCTCACTCT
>JAKQQT010000297.1 GCA_029564025.1 Armatimonadota bacterium
CGTGTGCAGGATTTCCGCTGATCCGGTCGAGGACAGAATATCGATCAGACTCAATACAGGCAAACAGGTCGACCTGAGCCTGGGAATCATGAAGGTCCTTGAACCCCGAATGGTAGGCGGCCGCCGCGTATTCCGCCTGGAGATCCGTCGCCGTAACTCGTGACGCTGTGGGCTCTGAATGAACGGCCGGCCGTTCCAGCCGGCATCAGGATCCTGTCCTCGTAGCGGCGAATTACATTCGCCGTCCGGAAAGGGCGAATTGTCATTCGCCCCTACGCCGGAACCCTGGCGCAGGCGGTTCGCCCCTACGCCCATCCGCCTGACACGCCGTGGCTATGTAATCCTGTGCAATACGGCGCCTGTTGTCTGAACGCCGCAAAAGCGTGATAATGAGACGCCTGCTGCGTGGAGGGCGACGTGAGGAAAGGGCTGTGGATATCATTCATCATCCTGCCATTGATTCTTGCGTGCAGTCCCGTCACGGCGACGAAGTCCATTCATCGGGCAGAGAAGGCCCTTGCCGCCGCGGTGGCGGCCGGTGGCGACAAGAAGTGCCCGTATGAATACACCACCGCTTTGATTTCCCTCGAATACGCCAAATCCCGCGAGGGAGTGTCCGAATTCGAGGCGGCAGCGACCTTTGCCGAAAACGCCAGAAAGATGGCTGAACGCGCCAGGGTGAAAGCGGCTCTGATTGCGGATGGAAATACGGCACGGCTGGACGAGGAGGAAGTCGAATGAAGACACGCCGTTCGTCCATGTATGCCGCGTTGGTCGTGGTTGCACTGCTCGCCGGGTGCGTGACACAGTCGCAGATAAAGAAACGCGCCGACGACATCCAGCTGCTTGTCAGCGACCAGCGCGAGTCGATGTACAACTGCGCCCCGGTGGAACTGGCCAGGGCGGAAGCGATGTCCGAAATCGCCCGGCATGAAAGCTCGATGGGCAGATCGTTGGCTGCTTCGAAGGCCATCGTCGAGGCGGAACAGACCGCCGAGCTCGCCTACCAGAACTCACGGGACGCCAAGTGTCTGAACGACAGAGACTCAGACGGCGTGCCCGACAGGAAGGATCTGTGCCCTAATCAGGCCGAGGACATCGACGAGTTCGAGGACAAGAACGGTTGCCCGGACCCGGACAACGACGGCGACGGGACCCTGGATGAGAC
>JAKQQT010000317.1 GCA_029564025.1 Armatimonadota bacterium
GCGGCCCCGACGCTGCCTTCCCTGCCCGCCCTACGCTTGAAATCCCCGCCGTCCTGTGCCACAATGCCCTCACTTTCACACGAGGGAACGATTCACCCGCCAGCCAGCGGCCAGTGTTGCACTGGCCGCTGGCTGGCGGGACCTGTATTCGTTGCGCTTGAAAATGAAAAAGGGCCGTTCCAAGGACCGTAGGGTGCTGTTGCTTCATACGCCCTGTCCCGCGAGAACACACAAAAAACGAAGAGGGAACGCGCCGTGTCTGACCGGTTCGTAAAGGCGCGCGTGGCGAGCGCGGCGTTGCCGTCGAAGCTCAGTGCGGCAAGGCCGTTGATGCCCGCGGCCAAATAGGCGGGGCCCACGCACATGCCTTCCACGGCCGCCGCATTTCGAATGAATGCACCGCCCGTGCGTCCCTTATTACGCAGTCCGATTACTCGCGGCGTGCCATCGGAGGCGTCTGTTGTCACCGTCATTGCGTCGGAGGGATCGACCCAGATTGCCGCCCGCGAGAGAAGGTTCGATGCACGTAAGGCGAGCGTGCCGCCGGATGCGATCAGCGCTGTCAATCCCGAATTGCCACCTGTCCACGCAAGCGCGCCGTCGCCGGCCTTGACAATCGTCCGAGAGCCTTCGAACGCAGCCGATGTGCCGGGGTTCGCATAGACCGCCGCCGCACCGTCGGGCACGGCGAACGTCACGACGCCGTCGCCGGAAGGGATTTCGAGCGGCGAAGCGAGGATCGTACCGTCGTCGAGCACGACCGTTGCGCCCGGCCATACGGCGAGCGTCATCGCGCTTGCGAGGTAGGCCGAGCGCGTGAAAACGATTGTTCCAGCCTCTACGGTCAGCGTGCCATTCGCGCTACATGGTTGGGCCAGTACGAGCGCACCTGTTCCGCGCTTGACGAAACCCTGGAGCGTACCGGTCTTTGTATGGGCGTTGTAGAGCCTGGCTTCAATGCGCAGAACGGCGCCCTCCTGAACGTCGAAGATGGTGTCGCCACCCGTTTGCTGGGCCAGATGGCAGCCGTCGACAGCGGAAATAACGGAAGTGACCGCGTTTCCCTCGCCAGGGTAAACCGTGAAAACGCTGTTGAGGTCGTAGTCCTTCATGTAGGCAAACTGCTCAAACCGTTTGTTTTCCGGCGTGCGTTGCTTTGTCGTGATCGTCGCTCCTCGCAGCAGGCTGCGCCGGGGAAGCGGATTGCGTAGGCCGTTTAGGTCGAGTGTGCGGCCTGAACAGAGTTCCAACGTCATGTCCGCCGGCCCAGAGGCGTTGCCGAACACGTCAGAAGAAGTCAAGGCAACCGAACCATCGGCCACCCGGAGTGTGCCGCCGGCGACGGCCGCTGAATTGTTCTGATTGAACTTGATCTCGCCTGCATTATATAACGCAAGTGTGCCATCACCTGTTTTCGTAAGCACGGCCCCTTTAAAGAAAAGGTTTGAGACGGGCGTCGTCACCACAACGCCGGCAGGCATTTCCATATGGCCCATGGCCCCCTCCGCCACGCCGAACAGCCGTTTGAGCAGCGTGCAGGTTGTCGTCAGGCGAACGCGGGCTTCGTTAGAAAGGGTGACCGCAGCACCGCCGTTTCCCGAACCGAAATAGGCATCTGTGGGTGCTTCAATGACGCCGCCATCCACGTGAGTCGTGCCGGTGTAAGGGCAAACGCTCGACAGCGTGAGCGTCCCCGGTCCCTCCTTGACGAATGAAAGATTCCCGGAGATCGTTCCCGCATACGCGAGGGAGTCCGAAAGATCGGCCGTCAGCGTTGCGGCCGTTTGCGAAGTGTTCACGTAGCCATCCTCATTCAGCTCAGTCACCGTCAGATCGACTCCGTTCAAATCAATCACCGCGCCGTGCGTGGTCCAGCAAGCCGCGAGCAGTAACAGCATACAATAGAATTTTGTGTCCATTTGAATCTTCCTTCCCTCTTCTCCGTGCTGATCAGTGCACATGCCCACTTCACGGGTTTGATTATCAGTCAGCCACAGGAAACGGTCAATACGTTGAACATGCAATAATGGCAACAATTAATATGCGTATTATGCAAAAAACGTGCTAACTTATCCACTATGAAAACTGCTGTTATACGCTCCGTTCAGCCTTCACAACGCCCGAAACCGATCCGCGAGGTCGTTGTCGCGCTGCAGACCAGTTCAGGCACCGGACGGCTCGTGCTGGAAGGTATTTTTCGCCATCTCCACCAGGGTCACCACTGGAACCTTCATCTGGTACAGTCCCCAGACGAATTCACGCCGGACCTCGTCCGAACGGCAACGCGCGACGGCGTGGACGGGTTGCTCGTCTCGCTGAGAGGCCCCCAAAAAACGATCATGGAACTCGCGCGAACGACGTTGCCGACCGTCGCGATCGGCATGCAATACCCGCCGTTCGCAACACGCCAACACAATGTCACCTTCATTCTTGACGACAACAGGGGCATCGGCGAAATGGCCGCACACCATCTGCTTTCACTCGGTGACTTCCGCAGTTTCGCTTACGTGCCGAACATCGTCCAAAGCCCTTGGTCCGATAAGCGCGGGACCGCATATGCCGACCTGCTGGCGAGCCGGGGACGTGCCTGCGTGCGATACTGCTGCGCATCTGCGGTGACGCTTAAGGCCTACCGGCGCGATCTCACCCGATGGCTGAATTCGCTCCCAAAGCCAGTGGCGATCTTCGTATCGGACGACCTCAGCACCACGCATGTGCTCGACGCCTGCCGCCAAGCGGGATTCCGCGTGCCGGGACAGGTCGCTGTGCTGGGGACCGACAACGACGAGCTACTTTGCGACTACACATCGCCGACCTTGTCGAGCATCCGCTTCGTCGATCCGGGCCAGGGCCAACTCGCTGCGCGAGAACTCGACCGACTCATGGACGCGCGCAAACCCACGGAGCGGCGAATCGTCCTCTGGACTTTCCGCGAGGTGGTAGAACGCGAATCGGCCGCCCCGCTCGCTCCCGCCGCCCACCTAGTCCGGCGTGCGCTCGCTTTCATCGACCGCATGGCCTGCTCGGACATCGGCGTGCAAGACGTCGTTCGCGAACTCGGAGTCTCGCACCGGCTCGCATGCCTGCGTTTCCGCGAGATCGAGAACCGCTCCCTCCGGGATGCGATCCTCGAACGACGGTTCGCGGAACTCGAAAAACGCTTACTGGAGACGAATCAACCCATCCGTTCCGTGGCGGCCGCCTGCGGTTTCGGTAATCTTGTCAACTTGGCGCGCCAGTTCCGCAAACGTCACGGCGTTTCGATGCGCGAATTCCGAAAGTCCGCGTTTCTGGGGACGCCGGAATCAGTCCTTGAAAGCGGAAAGCGGTCCCGTGGGACGTCTCGGACCTCGAAGCCCATCTGCAAACGAAATGCCCAACAGAAAGGTCTTGCTTGAAGCACGGGGAGAGCCAATCGGCCTCACCAATGATCATTTGTCGAGCCGGGGCCAGTTTTGCATCGGGGCACTGCGGCACCAGAGAAAGAGCGGGCCATAACTGTTGTGCGAGTGTCATCATAGCAGTTTCGCGCCCGAAACAAGTTTCCTGTCGTCCATTCGCGGCATGGCCGCGCGGCGGGCTTGTAGCTCCAGCCCCCCCCCAGCCGCGCTCCTTTTGAGTGCGCCCGGATCCGGGCGCTTTTCCCGGGCGCGGCCCGCCGCGCCCACCGCGCTCTTCTCCGACGGCGGCCGGGGCTGGCCCCGGCCATGGAAAGCGCGGGCAGGCCCGCGCACTCAACAGGCCATGTCCTTGAGCGGCCGCTCAGCCGCACTCCCAGAACGCACAATCAACCGTCGGCGGGTTCGGAGAACCCGCCCTACCCGGCATCTGGATGGCCGCCTAGAATCCCAAGTTGAACCCGATCAGGAACCGGTGATCGATGTAGTCCCGCAGGGCCATCACGCTGGCATCCACAAAGAGATCGAAGTTGCCGTAGAGCCGCTTGTTGTACGTGGAGGAAACGCCCCACGCCAAGTCCCAATCGGACTCGCCGCTCAACCCGACGTCTTCCGGCGGCGGAAGCGCGGCAACGGGCGCGTTGCTGCATGTCCCCGCCTACTCGCCGATCAACTACGCGCCGCCGCCCGGATGAGGTGCTACTTGAACGACTACGTGACAAAAGACCATTGCGCGGCGCAGAGCGCGGCCGTGCTTGAAAAGCTCGAAAGCATCGAGCGGCGGCTGTTCGTCGACAACGGCACGCCGTCGATCCAGACGCGGCTGGCCCGCCACGAGATGGTGATCCACGGGCTTCTGTGGGTGGTGTCGGTTGTGGTCGGGACGACTATCGCGGGCGCCGTCTCCGCCTGTGTGGTTCTGATCCGCGTTGTGGCAAAACTGGGAGGTTGAGCATGAAAAAGCTTGTCTTTGGTGCGGCGGCTGCGGCCGCCTTGTGCGTGACGGGGTGCTGCGCGTATCGCGGCATCAACCAGGTGTCGCTGCTGCATGTGCGCGATGTGCGGCTTGAGGACGGCTGCATGGCCCCGACGAATACGGTTTGCGAGGCTGGGACGAACGGCGTGCGTGTCGGCGTCGGCCGGGTCGTGGTCGTGGCGGAGAACGTCTACGTGTCCAACGGCGGCGGCACGGCGGCCAGTAACGATGTGGCGACCGAACTGTCGGTTCCGCTAACCAAGTGAGGAGGGAACTATGAAGGCGTGCGGGTGCGGCGGGGGAGACAATTCCGCCAAGTGCGGAACGAAGGAACAGGAGCGGACTCGGATCGTCGAGTCGTTCGGCGTGTTCGGGCTCGGCGAGCGCGAGCGGTCGGAGATCCTTGAGGCGCTGGACTCGGACAAATGGGACTGGTACGAGGAGTGCGACGGCTGCACGCTGGTGTCGGAGGTCTACTGGCCCAACAAGTTCTTCCCGCCGTGCCTGCGCCACGACTTCGACTTTCTGACGAGCGGGGAGGGGATGGTGGCCAATGCGCGTTTCTACCGGATCATGCGGGCGTACGGCATGACGAGGGCCCGTTCCGCCGTCCGCTGGCTGGGTGTGACTGCCGCTTGGTTTGCATGGTTCAAGTGGCGGAATGCTATTGCGTGGCGCTAGCGCGTGCTCGGTGTCGATACAACCTTCAGCCAAGGTGCTGTTCAACACCGATGTTGGTTATTTGCCGTTGCGCCGTGCGCCAACGGTGAGCGGAAGATTGTCAAGATTTGCTCTTGTTTTCGACTGATTCGGCCAACAGTACGGAAAGTCGTTCGCGCGCGCGACCGGCCAGTGCAACACCTGAAGTTTTGAAAACGGCCACGCGGTGAAGTACACTTCCTTCTTGTGATTGCAAGGAAGGAGACAAAGTGACTTACACGCGCGTGACCGA
>JAKQQT010000320.1 GCA_029564025.1 Armatimonadota bacterium
TGTGTGACCAGGATGAAGGACAGGCTGACGGGTTCGAAGTTCCTATCCATATATACAATGTTTCCGCCAGGTTTCCTACACGGAATCGGGGTCAGGATTGGGATTCAGGATTCAGGATCACGGCAGGGGAACGTTGCACGTGCCCCATTTCTGCATGGGCGCCTCGCCATTTGCCCCCACGGGTACGGCGTGCCGTGCCCCAGCCGGACGGACAGCCGGCACCTGGTCCCTGGCTGAATCCCGAATCCTGACCTCTTCTTAGTGCCTTTGTGTCTTTGTGGTAAAAAGTCCGGTCTCCGTGCCTCTGTGGTTAGCGTCGGGAAGACCAAAAACCAAAGGTCGGGTGGGACGAATCCCACCCGACCTAGGAACTTCGGCCTTAAGGCCTGAAGATGATACCTGTTATACAGGCGTAAGACTAGAGGCTTAGGAGGCCTGCGGCAGTGAGCCACATGCAAACTGCGGGAACGGTCCGCTGGTGCACTTGCCACACGCAAGAGCCGCCGTCTCGAACATCTGCTCGGAGAGCACTTCGGGCTTCGAGTAAACCTTCTTGTCCTTCGCTTCTTCCTTCATCCTGTTCACCCCTTTCGCGGTTACTATCTGCGAGGATTATATGAGTTCGGTGCGGCCAACACGTCCCCACCGAGATTGGAACTTGGGGCCTTGTGTGGCCCACCGTGGCCAATCGCTACCATTCTTGACCACTGTAGCAAATTGACGCTGTATTGTCAAGTTGCCGGGTCGGGTGGCCATTCTTCCACAAATGGACACGGTCTTTCCTGCGCCGTGCACCGATATTTGTTCGTGCAAATTGCGGGCCAATCCCTCCGTTTACACGTCATTTCAACGGCTTTGGCGCTTTGTTTCCGGCTAACCACCCCATTTGAACGCATACACCGAGCCGTCCATACACCCGACCACCACGTAGTTTCGCACCACGGCGGGCGAGGATACAACCGGTTGCGGTAATGCGGCTTCCCACAGCAACTTGCCGTTGGTTTTGTCCAGGCAGATCAGCCGGCCCGAGGGCGGATCCGACATCTTGCGCTGTGCTCCACCAACAAATATGACGTTATTCGTCACGGCCGGTGACGAGGTGTAGCTCTGCTGGGTGGAAAAACCGGTGGTGTAACGCCACTTTTCCTGGCCGGTTTTTGCTTCCAGGGCTACAATCATCTGATCCGGCGTGCCGATTCCCACATACACCGTTTCTCCGTCGTATGCGGGGGACGAGACGTAGGATTGCTGGATTTTCGGATCATACCTCCAAACCAGTTTTCCGGTGGCGCGGTCCAGGGCATACACACCCGTGTCGTAGTCTCCGGGCGCGCCAATGAGCAGGTTGTCCGCAATGGTAGGCGTATGGAAGAAGATGCCGCCATTGGTTTCATAGCGCCATTTCTGTTTGCCTGTTGCGGCGTCGATACCATAGAACCCCCCGTCGTTGGCGGCCGCGTACACGGTGCCGTCGAGGAAGGCTTGCGAGGAATACACGAACTGGCCCGGACGCTGGGGATTTCCCGGAATCCCGCTGTCCGTGCGCCATTTGACGACGCCGCTGACGGCGTCCACGGCCCAGAAATCCTTGTTGGGATAGGCGGACCCGAAGTATACCGTTCCGTTGACGACGTTGGGAGACGACGTGTCCAGACCGCCCGTACGTAATCGCCACTTCAAGGCGCCGTCCGTAGTAACGCAGTGCAGGGCGCCATCACGCGACGTGACGTATACGTAGTTTCCCGCCACGCACGGTGTCGATTCCACCCATCCGAGAGCCTCGGTGCCGGCTCCGGTGGTGGGTTGTTTCTTTGCCGTGTGCGTCAAAATTGTTTTCTCGTTGCGGGAAACATCGTACCGCCACTTGGTTTCACCGGTCGACAGCGAGACGGCCATCAGTGCGCCGCGCGATGATCCGCCCACGTTGGCATCCCGGGTTCCGAAGTAAACGGTGTCACCTGATATCACGGGCGATGAAACAATCGCCGCCGCACCCTTTGACCACACCCAGTCTTTCTGCAATGTGCTCACGGGTATGGTCAATGGAACAAAGGCAGTCCTTTGCGGATTGGCCCGGAACATAGGCCAGGACTCACCCGGCACGAACTTCACGGTGATGTCCGAGGCCGTCGGAGGCGTTTTCGGTGTTGCGGGCGCGGGTTTCGCTGGCGCCGGCTTGACTGCCTTTGTTGTCACAGCGGGTTTCGCCGGTGTTTTCGGTTTGGCCTTAGGCGGCGCGGCGTGCACCCCGAAGGTGAAGGCGATAAGCGCGGCAATACCAGCGGTTTGTGTCAGCTTTTTCAAACGCATTCGGCAGATTCCAGTCGTCCGTCGTGGATATGGGAAGTCTTACCCCATATCGAGTGGGTTGTGCCACGCCATCCCGCCTCGGCTACAGGCCGGGTTTGCGGGTCATGGCGTTGACCTGGTCGTGATACAGCAGAAGCTTCACATGGCTGTCTGCAAACAGAACATTGTACCCGGCCTGGGCAATATCGTTCGGATTCGAAACGTCCTTGCCGGAGAACCGGTGCCATGGGCTTGTGTCGGTACTCAGCCCCGTATCGGCGGCGCTTTTGAATTCGTTCAACCGGCGCCCGCCGCGCCACATATCCGGCCATTCCTCACGCGGAACGTCCGTGTTCGGCGGCGCGGAGTTGTAGGCATAGGACACGCCAAATGCTACCCACAACGTGTTTACATTGAAACCGAACGATTTGTTCCCCGCGTCGCTGGGACACCGGAAGATATCCTTGTTCTTTGTGTAAGGGGCCAGGACATTGTGCAGAGCGAAGGGATCCGCCGGCGAGGACGACACCAGACCCTTGGCGCGGGGAAGGCATTCCTCGTTGTCGTTGGAGTACATCAACAGCGACTGCCCGATCTGCTTCAGGTTGGATACGCAGGTTGTCTGCTTTGCCCTTTCGCGTGCCCGGGCGAACACAGGGAACAGGATGGCGGCCAGGATGGCGATGATGGCAATAACCACCAGCAGTTCGATAAGGGTAAATCCCCGGTTTGCGCGCCCGGAAACGCGAACAGCCGGCATCACGGCGAAACCGCCGCTACCGGCTGTCGGCAAATCATGGTCGGGGTGAATGGATTTGAACCATCGACCTCTCGGTCCCGAACCGAGTGCTCTACCAAGCTGAGCCACACCCCGATATGTGCGGGATTTAATCATTGCAGACGCTCATCGCCCACAGTTTCATCATCCAGCATGCGTTATCATACCACATCGAGCGGTCGATTTCCAAGCGCTCGGCCAGGTTGCATGCCTGTGACCTTCGGCGGGTTACCGCTTCTGGCGTCCGGAACGGCGTGTCCCGGCCAACCGGCCAGCGGCGGGCGCGACCCGCGGTGCTCATCCCTACTATATCACGTCTGCGGGAAAAAATCAGTCAAAAAGTTAAATACAACAAAAATGTTCACAAACCTACAACTTTTTTTGACTGAGCGTGGAACCGGGGAGAGAGCCCATCCGGCTCTCACGGTTACTATGGTGCAAATCACGGGCCAATTCAAGCGTCACGGTGTTAACCGCCCCTCATCCCCGCGCGTTTCGATTCGTGTCGACAGGCAACATAGCCTTCCGAACGCGAACTCGAATCTTTCCAACCGGTAAACTCTCCGTGACACAATGATGTTACATACAAGGAGGTATTCCGCTGTGGCAACTAATCAAGATCCCTTCAAAGTAACCGCCAGCTTCAACTACGGCGACGGGCGTACCGCCGGGCTTTACTCTCTGCCGAAACTGGAAGAAGCAGGATTTCCAGGTGTGTCGCGCCTTCCCGTGAGCATACGCATCGTGCTGGAATCGGTTCTGCGGCACTGCGACGGGAGGCTGGTTACCGAAGACCACGTGCGCGCTCTCGCCAACTGGCAACCGAATGCCGAACGAACGGAGGAGATCCCGTTCGTCGTCGCACGCGTAGTTCTTCAGGACTTTACCGGTGTTCCCCTGCTGGTCGACCTGGCCGCGATGCGCTCCGCGGTCCTGCGCGCAGGCGGAGACCCCCGGACCATCGAACCGCTGGTGCCTGTGGATCTCGTGGTCGACCACTCGGTCCAGGTGGATTTTTCCGGCACTCCGGATGCCCTGCAGAAGAACATGGAAAAGGAGTTCGAGCGCAACCGTGAACGCTACGAATTCCTGAAATGGGGAACCCAGGCGTTCCGCGGATTCCATGTTACTCCCCCGGGTATCGGCATCGTGCATCAGGTGAATCTGGAATATCTGGCGAGGGGCGTGCTGGAAACGGACGGCGTCTTCTATCCCGACACCCTTGTCGGCACCGATTCGCACACGACGATGATCAACGGTCTGGGAATCGTCGGCTGGGGCGTCGGCGGTATTGAAGCCGAAGCCGCGATGCTCGGTCAGCCGGTATACTTCCTGACTCCCGATGTCGTCGGCGTCAATCTGACCAGAGCGTTGAAGCCCGGCGTGACGGCCACCGACCTCGTGCTGACAATCACGGAAATGCTGAGGAAGGCCAACGTCGTCGGCAAGTTCGTGGAATTCCACGGCGAAGGGGCAACGGCTTTATCCTTGACCGACCGCGCCACGGTTGCCAACATGGCGCCTGAATACGGCGCGACGATGGGCTTCTTCCCAATCGACGAGGAATCCTGCCGGTATCTCGCCTCCACCGGCCGCTCCGATGAACAGGTGGCCGCGTTCCGACAATACTTCAAGACGCAGGGAATGTTCGGCATCCCCAAAACGGGAGAGATTGACTACAGCGAGGTTCTGCATCTGGACCTTTCCACCGTGGAACCGAGCATCGCCGGGCCGAAGCGCCCGCAGGACAGGATTCGCCTATCCGATGTTCAAGGCACCTTCACGGGATTGCTGACCGAGCCAACCGGCTGGGGCAAGACCAACACCCCGGCGCGTTTCCCGATCGTGGGTCAAACGAAAACCTCCGTGGAACCGGCGGAAGGAATCGGCAACGGTGATGTTGTCATCGCGGCAATCACCTCCTGCACCAACACATCCAATCCGTCCGTGATGCTGGCCGCCGGCCTGCTCGCCAAAAAAGCCGTCGAAAAAGGCCTCAAGGTTAATCCTCTTGTCAAAACGTCGCTGGCGCCCGGTTCGCGCGTGGTGACCGAATACCTGGCGAGAACCGGCCTGCAACCGTATCTCGACGCACTCGGCTTCCAGGTCGTCGGGTACGGCTGTACAACGTGCATAGGCAATTCCGGCCCGTTGGATCCCGCCGTTGAAGCCGCCATCCTGCAGAACGAACTGGTGGTCGCCAGCGTTCTGAGCGGTAACCGCAACTTCGAGGCCCGCGTGCACCCAAGCGTCAAGGCGAACTTCCTGATGAGCCCTCCGCTTGTCGTCGCCTACGCCCTTGCCGGCAACGTGAACCGCGACCTGACCCGCGAGCCGATAGGAACCGGCGCCGACGGGAAGGATGTATATCTGCGCGACATCTGGCCGACGAGCGGCGAGATCGGAGAACTGCTGGCCGCCGCCAACGACCCGGATACGTTCCGCGCTTTGTATCGTGACTTCGCGGAGCAGAATCCCCTGTGGAGCGCTATCCCATCCGGCGAAGGGCTTGTTTACGACTGGGATTCCAAGTCCACATACATACAGGAACCGCCGTTTTTTGTGGATTTCACGCCGAAACCAAGCCCTGTCACCGGCATCACCGGCGCACGCGCCCTGGCCGTGCTTGGCGATTCCGTGACGACGGACCACATCAGCCCGGCCGGTTCCATCAAGGCCGATTCGCCGGCGGGACGCTATCTCCTGGAAAACGGCGTTCCCAAAGAGGAATTCAACTCGTACGGTTCCCGGCGCGGCAACGATCGGGTGATGGTCCGCGGCACCTTCGCGAACGTCCGGATACGGAACCTGATGGCGCCGGGTACCGAAGGCGGCGTTACAATCCATCAGCCGTCCGGCGAGGCGATGAGCATCTACGACGCGGCTGTGCGGTACCGCGAACAAGGCGTGCCGTTAATTATCATGAGCGGGCTGGAATACGGCACCGGCTCGTCGCGCGACTGGGCGGCCAAGGGAACTGCACTGCTCGGCGTGCGGGCCGTGATCGCGCGGAGTTTCGAGCGCATCCACAGAAGCAACCTCGTCGGCATGGGCGTGCTTCCGTGCCAGTTCCCGGAAGGAGAATCGGCGCAGTCGCTGGGTTTGGACGGGACGGAGGTTTTTGAGATTGCCGGCCTGACAACTCCGGTCACTCCCCGACAGAAAGCGACGCTCATCGCTCAAAAACCGGATGGCACTCAGAAACGGATCGAGATTGTCGTTCGTGTGGACACACCCATCGAGGCCGAATACTACGCTCACGGCGGCATCCTGCCGTTCGTTCTGCGGAGTCTGCCTGGGAACAGCGGGGTTTGACACAACACAAGGTACGGATTGAACAACATCAGGCAATAGCGAAAGGCGAAATCAAACGATGACGGAAACAAAGATGCAGTACCGGCGGCTTGGGCGCGCGGGAATGGTGCTTTCGGAGGTCGGGCTCGGTTCATGGCTGACGTACGGAGGCGGCGTGGCCGAAGATACGGCCGCGCAGTGCATCCTCACGGCTTACGACCACGGTGTTAACTTCTTCGACACGGCGAACGCGTACATCCGGGGCGAAGCCGAGAAGGTGGTCGGCAAGGTTCTGCGCGAACTCCCAAGGGATACGTTTGTTCTCGCCACCAAACTCTACTTCCCGATGCGCGAAGGCGCGAACGCTTCCGGCCTCAGCAGAAAGCACATCCGCGAACAGTGCGACGCCAGCCTTCGCCGCCTCGGCATGGACTATATCGACCTCTACCAGTGCCACCGCTGGGACGCCAACACGCCGGTCGAGGAAACCATCCTCGCACTGGAAGACCTGGTGCGCGCCGGAAAGATCCTCTACTACGGCGTTAGCGAATGGTCGGCACTGCAGATACAACAGGGGCTCAATGTCGCCCAATCGCGCGGATTCTACGGGATGGTGAGCAACCAGCCGTGCTACAACATGCTGGCGCGCGGTATCGAGCACGAATTGGTTCCGATGTGCGAAAAGGCAGGTGTCGGACAGGTCGTCTACTCCCCGCTGGCACAGGGTGTACTTACCGGAAAGTACCTGCCGGGCCAGGCTCCGCCGGAAGGAACCCGGGCAGTTGATCCGAAGCAGAACATTTTCCTCGCCGGCCGCGAATTGATGCACGACACGACCCTGGAGAAGGTTCAGCGCCTGAAACCGATCGCCGAAAAGGTGGGGCTGACCATGGGCCAACTGGCTCTCGCGTGGATTCTGCGCCTCCCGAATATCACAAGTGTGATCATCGGCGCGTCCAGGCCGGAACAGATCAAGGAAAACGTGGCCGCATCCGGCGTGATACTTCCATCGGAGATTCTGGAGGAGATAGAAACGGCGCTGGGAGGCTGAGCACTACGGACCTATACGCTCGCGTCAGTCTCCCCACCTCTTCCGGTGGAGAGACCGGGGTGGTTCTTTTTGGGGAAAACAAGCACGGCAACCACCCCTATCCCCTCCTTGGAAAGGAGGGGAATCGGAAGGTCCGCGTCAGGCTCCCCCTTCTTTCCAAGGAGGGGACCGTAAGGTCCGCGTCAGGCTCCCCTCCTTTCCAAGGAGGGGTTGGGGGTGGTTCTTTTGGGATTCGTTGTCGGATCCATCTATCGTGAAACGCCCTATCTTCGGCGCCGTTTCTCTTCCGTGATGCGTTGGTACGTCTCGCGGTAGCGGCGCACGCTGTCACGGAACATCAAAAACAACCCGAGAGCGAACAGCGTCCACGTAATCCAGGCGGGAGTCGACACCCGGCCGCCACCCAGCAGGTTCACCGACCAAACAAGCGCCGCCAGGCCGAGGAACAGCACGTAGAGATACCGCCGACGCCGGTAGATGCTGACAAAGGCGAACGTCAGCGACACACCGGTTACAGCCGCCCACAAACCCATAATGCGCTCCAGCGGAGTGATCACGGCAGTTCCCGGTACAGCGCGGATTCGATCTCAAACCTCGGTATCGTTGCGGCGCAAATGACCTTGTCCGCCCCTCCGTAATACAATCGGAACACGCCGTCGCGTTCGATGCACCCGGTCGGGAACACCACGTTCGAAATCCAGCCCTGTTTTTCGAACTCTTCCTCGGGCTCAATCAGCCAGTCGTTCAAGCGGACCAGCACATTCGACGGGTCGTCGGCGTCCAGCAGGGCCGCGCCCAGGCGGTACGTGTGTTCCGGCGAGATCCCGTGGTAGAACAGCAACCACCCCTTCTCGACGCGGATTGGCGGAGGTCCGGACCCGATGCGCTTGTGGTCCCAATGGCCGTTCCGCACCCGCATGATGCACCGATGGTTGTCCCAGTGACGCAAATCGTCACTGAACGCGAGCCAGATATCCGGCGCCACGCGGTGCAACATTGCATACCGGCCGCCGATCTTCTCCGGAAACAAAACGGCGTTTTTGCTGTTGTATTCCGGAATCACCACGCCAAACCGTTCCCACGACCGGAAGTCCCTCGTTCGCGCCATCGAAACCCGTGTTCGCCAGGGCGCATCGTCCAGAGTGCCCGCGTCGGGACGCCCGATGACGGGCTCCACCGATGCGGATGTGAATGTGGCGTACACCCAGCCGTCCAACACCACGGCGCGCGCGTCCTCCACGCCAAGGCGGTCCATCGGGTCGTTGACATCGCCTTCAATGGCCGGAGATGAATCACGCTCAAAATGGACACCGTCCCGGGACCACGCGTGCCCCAGGCGCGACAGGCGGTCGATGCCGTGCGCGCGGTACAGCAGGTGGATGACTCCGTCCACCTCCACAGCCGCCGGATTGAACACGAATTCCCGCTCCCACCAGACGTGGGACGGCTCGAGTACGGGATTGTGGGGATCACGGATCAATCGGGGAACAGTCACGCCTTGTCCTCCAGAGGTATCGGGATGCGTTTCGTCAACCGGACGATGGTGCCTTTCGGTGATGCCAGCCATTCCACGCTGTCCATGAAAGCCTTCATCAGGTAAAGGCCGCGGCCGCCTTCCGCCGGATCGGACGCCGACGGAAGCACGATGGCGTCCGGTACGAACCCGCGCCCGTGGTCGGCCACCTCGACGATGAACAATCCGCCCTCGTGCAATACCCGCACGTGTACGCAGGACCTGGGCCCGGTGGAGCCGTGCCGGACGGCGTTGGCGAGGGCTTCGGTGAACGCCACGTCGATGCGGTCCGCATCCTCTCCCTCGAATCCCAGCCGGTTGGCCGCTTCCACCACCTGGCGCCGGGCACGGTAAATCGCCTCCCCGATTGAGTCCACACGCAATCGGAGCAGGGTCTTCACCGGACGTTGGGCGGCGGGGCTCATGGAGGTTACGTCCGTCGTCTCACCACCGGCTCGGTGGGTGTCGGTTTGTAGGTGTCGGTTGATACCAGTTCGCTTCGTTTGCGGCCGTTCTCGGTAATGGTCCGGTACACCTGTGCAATCAGAGTGTCGCCTTTGTAGCGCGAGGTACTGCTGACCCGCACGGTACGTTTCAGCGGGGAGTCGGCCCAGGTTTCAATAATCAGCGAACTCCTGCTTGTGTAGGCGCGGAAATACAGTGGGGAATCCGTGTCGTTTCGGAAGGCAAGGTCCTGGCGTCCCCAATACACGGTGGCGTCGCGCCCCGCGGGAACGTACTTCACTTTCAGCGAATGATTCCTTCGCTGGGTGATTGGCAATCCCATCTCCAGAGCCACATTGTACAGCGTGGAGGAAACCTGGCACAGCCCGCCGGCGAGATCTTCCACCATCTTGCCGTCCTTGAACACGATGGCGTTCCGAAATCCGTCCGATTCGCGCCGTTCGCCGACCCAGTTGTTGAACGAGAACGATTCGCCGGGTTTGACGAAGGCGCCGTCCAGTCGACTGGTCACGAGGCGCAGGTTGTCGGTCCGCGCCGCCTCGCGCGGGTTGAAGCGGGTTGCGAACTGGCCGACCCGGACATTCACATTCATCAGTTCGCTCGCCGTAAACGGCGGTGGCGCGGGCTGAACCACCAGTTCGGCGCTTCTCGCGCGCTGGTTGGCCAGAATGGCTGTTTTCACACGTTCGGCAGATGCCCATATGTTCACGCGGCGCCCGGGCTTTCCCTCGCGAACGTTCCTGTTCCTCGGATCGCCTATGAAACGCGGAGCCACCGGACGCTGGTTCACCGCCCGTGCGGCGCGCCGGATGGAAGCCTTCGTCTGAGCCTCGTCGAACGTCAGCAAAAGCGGAACTCTCGGTTGCGTCCACGCCAACTTGAGCATCGCGGGAACGTCAGCGGAAACGCCCAGAGCCTCGTATGTCCGGTGATAGGACCGCCCCTTGTAGCGCAGTTCAAACGGCCGTTTCCAGACCGGTCGCAGATTGTAGCGCACGATATTGCCGGCCCGGGCTTCCGTCATACCGCCGACGGCGTATCCTGAGATTGTTACGCCTTCAGGATACTTCGGCGGACCGGGTGGCGTTTTCGGCGCGCGGGAGCATCCCGAAAGGCCCAGAAACGCGACCGGCAAGGCTACGATTGCCAACCTTTGGAATGTTACTGAAAGCAAACTCAAACTCCCGCGAAAAAAGTCTATCCAACCACGACTGGACCGGTGATTCCGCCGTACAATGTCATGATACCACGTGCCTGAGCAACGCTCCAAAGCGTCTGCCGGGCCCCGAGACATCCAGACCACGGAGCCAGAGATGCTGATAGTACGAACACCCACCGAGGGTGAACTGGAACGCGCGGCGGAAGTTGCCGCCATCGCGTTTGAAATGCCGGTATCGGAATGGAACGAATCCTACGCCGTCCGCCTCAAATTGCACGGACTGGATTTTGCCATCGTCGCCGAACTTGACGGATGCATCGTGTCTTCCATGATGCTGATCCCGGAAGGCATGAATTTCGGCGACACCGCGCTGAAGTCCGGTTCGGTGGCCGGCGTGGCGACAATACCGGAAGCGAGGCGCGTGGGCGCGGCCGCCGCCATGATGGAACACGCGGTTCAGCGACTGAAGTCCTGGGGAGCCGTCGGTTCGCCGATGTGGCCGTTCAGTTTCGCCTACTACCGCAAGTTCGGCTGGGAAATGGGTGCGGAAACCCGGGCCACTGTCTGGCCCCGCAACACCGAATGGCTTGTCGAAACCACCGAGAAAATCGAACCGATGGCGCCCGGCAAGCCGGAAGACATCATCTCCGTGTGGAACGTGGTTCAACACCATCACCGGTGTTCCACCGTGCGGACGCGCTTGATGTGGGATAACATGCTTAAAGCCTTCGCGGGGGTTCCCGAGGAAGGCAAACCGAAACGCGGCGGCCTGGTGTGCAAGCGCGACGGGAAACCGGTGGGCTACGCTTTGTACACGGTTCCCGTGCCGGTGGAAGGCGAACCGGAAAAGGTACTCGAGGTCAACGAACTTCGGGCACTGGATGCCCGTGCGGAAGTGGCGCTGGCCAAAGCCCTGCCGGACATCGCCCCGAATGAGAAGATCCTCGCCCACATGCCCCCGCACTGCCGCATCCGATCCTTCGCGAAAAGACCGGGCGACCTGGAGG
>JAKQQT010000337.1 GCA_029564025.1 Armatimonadota bacterium
CGGGAACGGGAACCGTCTCCAGCCTGGAGCTGGCGGGCAACGCGGTGGTCTCCCGTGCGAAAGCGGACGGCTGGGTCACGGCGCTTCAGGCGGACAGCCTGTCGACGGGCGGCCCGCTGACCGTCTCGCTGACCGGCTACACCGTGGGTGACCTGGAAGCCGTTCTCCCGCTGATCCGCACACCCTCGCCGCTCGACGTCTCGCAGGTGACGGTGACGGTGGACGGACAGACGCTGCCGGGCGTGCGCGCGGTTGCAAGAGTTGATCAAGGACAGAATGTTCTCGGGGTCAAGTATTTCAGCGGGACCTTGATTTCGGTTTTCTGAGTTTAGTAGTCTGTAATACCAAGAACGGTAATCGTTTGGCGGCCGGGATGCGGCAGACGAACGCGAGAAATGGCGGAAGCGGGGCGGCACAGGCTGGTGTACCGACTTCAGTCGGCCTGGCCAGCACCAGCCGGCTAAAGCCGGTACACCAACAGGGGCCAGATCCCACGCCTTCCGATTCTCCTCGCACACACATGCCCCCCCCCTGCCACCAACCGATTACCCTTGAAGTTAAAGACAAAATGTCCGTCAGTCTGGTTTGTGCAGGCTGTTAAGGGGGTTGCGAATATGGGGAAATTGATTATTCCAGGGGTGCTGTTTCTGTCGCTTGTGTCAGCCTGCGCGTTGTTCAGGCAGGAATCTGCAAAGGCAACGACGTTTGCGCCGGAGATCATCACGGTTGAGCAGGGGTCGATTCAGAATGCCGGGGCCGGTACGGAGATCTGGCGCGGCGGCCCCTACGACGGCGTGACGAACCTCATCCGTTATGCCGTGCGTGTCAGCGATTACTCGGTCAATTCGATGATCCGTCCGGCGTGGGACGCCTTCGAGACCCAACAGGGCGTATATCATTTCGAAAAGATGGATAAGCTTTTCGAATACGGCATCCAGTACGGGCAGAAGGTCAACCTCGCCTGTTTTGTCACCAGTTGCGCGTCGACCAAACAGAAGATCGATGACGCCTTTTGCTGTTATCCGGCGTATGTTCACGAGGCGATGCAGAAGAGCGGGCAGAAGGACAAGCTGAACACCCTGTGGTTGAACAAGGTGACCTATTGGGAGCCGAATTTCGAAAATGATTTCTTCTTCGAGCGGTACGACGCGCTGCTGAAAGCGTTCGCGGCGTATCTGGAGAAGCCGGTCACATTCGCGGGAAAAACGGTGCCGCGCAAGAAGCTGGTCCGCTGCATCGAGCTGCGCCATTTCGGATATTGGGGGGAGGGGGCTTACCATAAAAATCTGCTTCCCTCGAATTCCGCCTGCCTGATCCGCTTTGCGGATGCCTATGTGCGGCATTTCCCCAACATCCGGCTTGTGGTTCCCACCAACGGGATGGGCTACAACTCTCCGACTTATAGTCCTCTTTTGGACTACCATTTTCATCTGTTGGCGATGCGGAATCAGGCCGGGCTCGCCGGCATCTTCCGGGACAACTGGGGCTGCGATGAAAGTGAGGCCTTCTACCAAAGAATCTATTATGCGGCGAATCTGCATGAGAAAGACGGCGTCAAGCTGTATGAACTGCTGCGCGACCGCTGGAAAGTTGCGCCGCTGGTCGGCGAGCCGGGACGGTGGGGACCCAAGAAAAACGGGTTCCGTCCGTATTGGGGCTTATACGAGCAGGTCAGCTACCTGCGTCCGTCGATGATCCGCAACTGCAATGTCAGTGAAGGGCGGCACACGACGAACCCGACGGACTATTCGATTCACGACGATCCGAAAGCTCTGGATGCGTTTCGCCGCGCGTACGCCGTGATCGGTTTCCGCTACCTGTTCACCGAGGCGAGAATCAAGCGCGGGGACGGAAACCTGGAGATCGGGATCGACTGGCTGAACATCGGGTTCACCCCGACCTATGACGCCTGGCGCATCCGGTACTTCATCGAGGATGAAGCGGGCGTGGAAATCTGGAACGGCGACTCGACGCTCGACCTGCGGACGGTTCTTCCCGATGTGTCCACGCCCCCCGGTGTTGTGGAGGCCGAGAAGGCGAGAACGCATGTGGACCGGTTTGACAAGGTGCCCAAGACGGGAAGGCTCTTCATCCAGATCGTTGATCCCGACGGCATCTCGCCGAACATGGCGCTGAGTATCCAGGGCCGGACTGCGAAAGGGGCCTATCCGCTGGGCGAAGCCGGATTCTGAAAGGCGCTCTGTGCGCAAAACGTTCGGTTTATTTTGCGTGATAGGTCGTTGAGCGGGGCGGTTCTTATCCATTACGATGGGCGCCATTGAAGTGGGAAACCCAAGCGAGGGTGTTATGGTGAAACGAATTGAGCGGCTGGTTCTCGGGGGCGTTGTTTGTTTGGGCGCGGCGATGGGGCAGGCGGGGGTGAGCGTCGAAGAAACGACCATCACGCTGCCGACCTATGCGCCGGGAGGGTATGACAAAACACCGGTGTTCTACACCGGCCGCGTCTACCAGGGCGCGCAGGGGCGCGTGTATCCGTATCCCATGCAGGACGTGCTGCACGACGTGAAGTTGGATGAGACTTACAAATACCTCACCCTCGAGAACCGTTGGCTGCAGATGGGCCTCCTGCCCGAACACGGCGGCCACTTGCTGAACTTCACGGATAAACACTCCGGTTTCGAGACCTTCTACCGGCAGCACGTCGTGAAACCCGCGCTGATCGGCATGCTCGGCGCCTGGATCTCCGGCGGCGTGGAGTGGAATTTTCCACACCACCACCGCGCGACATCCGCGATGCCGGTTGACTGGAAACTCGCGTCTAACACGGACGGCTCCAAAACGATCTGGATCGGCGAGACCGAGCTCCGTCGCCGCCTCAAATGGACGATCGGCCTTTCGCTGCTGCCGGATCGTGCCGTCCTGCAGGCTGAGAATATTTTCATGAACCGAGGCCCCACAATCGAGTCCATGCTCTACTGGGCCAACGTGTCTGTCCACTGCGGCGACGACTATCAGGTTCTTTTCCCGCCGTCCTGTCACCTCGGTTTCGACCACCACAAGAACTTCTGGACCTCTTTCCCGATCGGCCCGAAGTCGGTGGACCATTCATGGATCCCGTCCCAACGCTCCAAGTTCGCCGACGATGCGGATGGCCTGATCGATCTTTCCTGGTGGAAGAACTTCACCGCTGAGTCGCGTTCCATCTTTGCGATGGATCCGGAAAACGACTGGATTGCCGGTTACGACTACAAGCAGAACGCCGGCACGGCGCATGTCTCCAACCGTCACATCACGGTGGGAAAGAAATTCTTTCTCTGGGGAAATTTTCCCGAGGCGCGCGTCTGGGACACCGTGCTCACGGACACGGACGGACCTTACCTTGAACTCATGGTGGGGTGCTGGAGTGACAACCAGCCGGACTACAGTTGGATCGACCCCTATGAGACGCGTCGCGTGAAGCAGTACTGGTTCCCGGTGAAGGGGATCGGCGGCGTGAAGCATGTCACGATCGACGGTGCCGTGAACCTCGAGCGGTTGGAGAAGAAGGACGAGGTTCTGCTTGGGTTCCATTCCACGCGCGTCCTGAAGGGCTGCACCGTGGAACTGCTTGAAAACGGCATGCCCGTCTTTGCGGATCGGAAAGTCGCGATTGATCCGAACACGCCGTGGTGCAAGACGGTCAAGGTGTCCGCAGCGCTCAAGGACCAGGCCCTGACCGGTCGTCTGCTTGACCGGGACGGCAAGGTCATCCTTGCCTACACGCCCGTGCCGGAAGATCCGCACGACCCGTTGCCGCCCAAGGTGGAGAACCCCAAGCCGCCGGCGGACTACACGAGCGCCGAAGAACTCTATCTGACCGGCCTGCGTCTGGATCAGTTCCACAACGGTCTCATCGACCCGGTCCCGTATTACGAACAGGCCCTCAAGCTGGACCCCTCCTATTCGGCGGCGAATGTCGCCTTGGGCATTCGCCTCGCGAAGAGCGGCGACTATACGGCGGCTGAAAAGTGCCTGCGCATGGCCGCGGCGCGTGTCACCCGCAATTACACCCGCGCCAAAGATGCCGAACCTGAATACATGCTGGCGCTGGTCCTGGAGGAGCAGGCACGCCTCGCTGCCGACCCGTCCGAGAAGGCCGGCAAGCTGAAGGAGGCTGAAGATCTTTTCTGGCGCGTCACCTGGCGTGCGACGCTCGCCCGCCCGGCTTACGTTGAACTCGCCCGGCTCGCCTGTTTGAAGGGCGATTGGGAAGAAGCCCTCGCCCGTGCGGACGAGGCGCTTGAACGCGATACAAAATCGGCCAAGCTCCATGTCCTGAGGGCGTATGTTCTCCGTAAACTCGGCCGCCCGCGGACGGCGGCAGACGCCCTGCGCACGGCGTTCGACTGCGACGCGCTCGATTCCTGGGGCGTCGCCGAGCAGGCGTTCCTCAAGCAAGGCGGGAAGCATGCTGTGCTGAACGCGGGGCGTAACCGCGGCCTCAAGGCGCAGCAACTGCTCGAAACCGTGTGCGACTACTGGGGCATCGGCGCCTGGGATGAAGTGGCCGAACTGTGCAGGCAGGCGGATGACATGGCCGCAGACGAAAAACCCTACGCGACGGAGGGCCAGGTCCTCCTGAAGGACACCGTGGCCGCGTGCGGTTCGTATAAGTGCCCGCTTTTCGCCTACTTCGCCGGTTATGCCGCCGCGATGAAGGGTGACACGGACGGCGCGAGAAAACTTTACGCGGCCGCCGCGGCGCAGTCCACAGACTACTGTTTTCCCCACCGCCGCGAAGAGTATGCGGTGTTGAAACACGCCGCGACGTTTAGCCCCGAACTCGCCAACACGTGGTATTACCTCGGCAACGTGGAGTGGAATTGGGATCTCAAGGAGACGGCGCTCGCCAGTTGGAAGAAGGCCGTCTCGCTGTATCCGAAGCACGCCCTCGCGCTCCGCAATCTCGGTTTTGGCCTCGCGCATCCCGGCACCTATTTCACAAACACGGGCGTACCGTCAGGTGTGCCTTCGCGTGAGGCGTACGACTATTACCTGCGCGCGCTCGCCGCAGACCCCGGCAACTTCCGCGC
>JAKQQT010000346.1 GCA_029564025.1 Armatimonadota bacterium
ATGCGACGCTGTGAACGGGGCGACGACAGACATGATGGCAGGAGCGACGAAGATTGGCGAAACAGCTTACCAGAACGTCAGTGCCGACAGCGAGGGCGTAAGCGCCATCGGAAACTCGTGGGATTGCGGCGGCTCGGGAGTCGACAACGCCGCCAACGCCACCAAGGGCTGGGAGATTATGGTCAGCCTGGCCCAACTCGGTATCACCGGTTCGCTCAACAGCGCCAAGGACATCAAGGTGATGGCCATCATCAACGGCAACGACTACCGTTCCAACCAACTTCTTCCCGGCTTGCCGGACTGCTGGGGCGACCTGGGGAGTGGCAGTAACAACTATGACATGAACGGTGTACCCGGACGCCAGTATGCCATCGTGCGCTTGAAAGCGACGAGCAACGACCTGGGCGCGAGTACGGTCCAGTGGGGCTACACCCCGCGCTACCTGATACCGAAACTGTCCAGTCCTGACAGGTATTTTGATGCACACGCCCCGATTCAAAGCGTGCCGACTGTCTACGGCGACCGCGCCTACGTGGTGGACAGCAAGTACACAGCCACCTATCCCAACAGCGACCTGTTCGCCGTCGTGACAAACGGAACTTCGGTTACGGCAGGTCTGGACGGATCTTTCGGCTCCTACGGCCGCCAGCAACTGGACGATACCGTGGCGGGCCGCCCAATGGTTCGCAGTGTGACTATCGGCGGTACGCCCCGTACGCGCGTTTATGTGTTGACGAAGCACGGCACGGTGTACGCTAGTGACACGAACGGCGCGAACTTCGGCGGCGGCCACGCGGGCTATTCGGCCTGGGGTGCGAACGGTTCGTCCACCACATCGGTTTCTACACCCGTCATTGTCCAATCCGGTTCCGACGCCGTAGCGCTCGTCGTCTTCAAGAACACCACGTCGGGAAGCCCGTATCTGGACAAGTGGTACATCGCCAAAATGAAAGACAACGGCAGTGGCGCGCTGAGCCTGGTTGGAACGCCTCTGGAACTGACCGGCGCCACGGACGTACTGGCTTCGCCCAGCCTTATCCAGGACGGCTCACGCCTTCAAATCGCGGCGAAAACCTCTTCGGCCGGTAAGGTGTTCACCGTCAACTCGACTGATATGACCGTACTAAACTCCTTCACAACCGATTACGAAGTGAAAACCCCGACGGCGTTGACGCACGACCAGGCGAAGGCGTTCATCGCGGACGCCCCGACATCCGGCAATGGTTCGTTGTACTGCTTCAACGCCAGCACAGGCAACCTCGATACCGGTTGGGGCACAACGGGCAAGGTGACCGTCAACGGGGCGGTAGAACAGGCTCCGTTCGTGGACTACCTGGTCGGTCCTAATGTGCTCTACCTTGGAACATCGACCGGCTACCTGTATGCCATCAACGCCACTACGGGTGCCGCGGTTGGTTCGTTCCCG
>JAKQQT010000349.1 GCA_029564025.1 Armatimonadota bacterium
CGCGGCCGGGAACGTGAGCGCGTTTGTAGAGTACGCGTTCAAGTTCGACGGCGCGGCTCCGACCTTTACGGACACCCCGGTAACGGGGATCGTTGGAGCCGGCGGTCACGGATACACCAACAGCAATACCCCAACGATTACCTGGACCGCGGCGACCGATGTTGGTTCGGGGCTGGCGACAGGATTGAACGAGCCGTACGAGATCCGCATAGGGACGGAGTACGGCTTGTCGAATGTGGGTAGCGGCACTAGCACCACCAACTCATACACTCCTGGCGCCGCGCTGGCGCTGAGTAACGGCGTGACCTACTACATACAGGTTCGCGCCAAAGACGCAGCGGGCAACTGGAGCGACTGGGCGAATTGCCAGGGAACGTTCATCTACGACAACGCCGGACCTAGCGTTCCTGCGAACCTAGTCGGCGCGACGGGTTCTCTAGGCGGCGGCAAGTGGAGGATGAACGACACCACCCCGACGGTCAACTGGGATGCCTCGACCGATGCGGGAGTGGGGCTGGACGCGAGCGAGCCCTACGAGTTTCAGATAGGGTTAACCACAGGGGCGTCCGACCACGTGTCATTAACGCCCGTGAACGCGCTGACCTACACAGTGCAGGCAGGCAAGGAGTTCACTGAAGGCACTGATTACTTTGTGCAGGTGCGCGCGAAAGACGCTCTGGGCAACACCAGCGGCTGGATGGAACTCGTGTTCGACCATGACGCATCTGCTCCCAACGCGCCGTCCGGTATTGGGCTTACCGATTCGGTAGTGGTTGGTGCGGACAATTGGACGAACGATTCTACTCCCGTGTTCACGTGGACCGATTCCACGGACGGTCAGGCGATGCACGCTACGTCTCCACACAAGGTGAAGATCGGGACGGCGACAGACCCGGAGAAGGATGACTTGCTTGCTGTCACCGATACCGACAACAGCCCGTATACGGCGGCCGAACTTGGGTGGGTGACCGGGACCGAGTACTTCTTCAACGTGCAGGGCCAAGACGCGGCCGGGAACGTGAGCGCGTTTGTAGAGTACGCGTTCAAGTTCGACGGCGCGG
>JAKQQT010000355.1 GCA_029564025.1 Armatimonadota bacterium
TTGAAATTCGTCCACGAGACGTTGCCCCAGTGCGTCTGACCGCTCTTGCTGCCAACTTTATTGCTCCCCGCGTTGTACCCTCTGTATTTTCCGTAGTAGAATTTGTTCATCCAGCTTCCAGCACGCTTGAACGCCCCCGGATTCGCTGCGAACGTGCAACTCGTCCCGTTGATATTCACTGTGCCGGGACGTGTCGAGAGAAGCATTGTCCACCGCGGAGTCGTTCCGTCGGACACATCCGGGAGGTTGCCGCGCCACCAGTAGGCTATCGGGATCGTGCAAAAAACGTTGCTCGCTGCATCCTTCCAATCGGGGAACTGATAGAGCGGGTGCGCATCGAAATAGGCTGTCGCGAGCGTCGTTTCTGCAATGCCGGAGCCATTGTATATAACCTGTTTCAACGTTGCGCCGTCCGACGAACGCGCCCCGGTGTCCTGTACGCCGATGACCGTGTACCGCTCCCCGATGATCGGCATTCTCCCGATGAGCTGCACCCCTTTCCCCGCCGCTTCCGGAGGCCCGATCATGCAGCCGTGGCTGATCATGAGACGGCGTACTCCACGACAGACAGGATGATATCGAGGTCGTCAGCCGCGCTTGCCTGCCCCCGTATCTTGTCGCCCGCTTCCAAAACAGCCCCGACCAGATCCCCAAGCGGTTTCAAGCCTGCGTCGGCAGCAACGCTAATCGTTTTGGCGTAGTAATACGTCGCCTCTGCGGATGCGTCGTACAGCGCAACGGACACATCTGCGGCGGCAGCCCCGTCCACATTCGCAACCTGTGCATGTTTGATAACCGCAACGGTCGATGCGGGACACGTATAGACGTCTGCGAGCGATGTAGTCAGGTGCGCCGATGCGTTTTTAAGAGCACTCTGTGCGATTGCCATATCCACACCCCCTTAATATGATTCGATGCTTGCTATCGTCAGCGCCTTGAGTTCGAGCGCGTCGAGTCGCACCTTGTCCGCCGCGGACATCAGCCCGGCGGCGGAGGTGGTGGCGAGAAATGTTGATTTCACAGCGAGCTTGTCACCGGACACTTCGAGTGTCGTTCCGTCGACCTTCGCGTCGAGGTATCCTGGGGTCTCATCGGTAGAGGATGCCTTGACTGTTTTGTCGTCCGCGCTTTCACCCGTCTGGACGCGGACGCCGCCTTCATATATCTCATCGGCGTAGACCTTCCCCCACGCCTGCGCCGCAAGGCCGACTTGCCCTTCACCGTCAGCGCGGGGAATGATATTCCGAGTCGCCATCAGACCGCCTCCTTCGGGACCATGTTCCCGTTCCCGTCAAGCTCCCACCACGGATCCGTGAAGGCCGTAGCACGCGGCATAAGATTCCCGTTCACGTCCGACTCCCATGCCCCATCGCCGCCCCCGCCGGAACCGGCACCCGCATCCGCCATCGTCGCGAACGGGTTCTCCGCGCTCGGGCTTGATGCGCCGGTCAGGGCGGCTTTCACATCTGCGCTTAACGCATCGACTTCCTGATACCCACCGTCAGCCGTGTTTTCGAGCGTCTTGGCGTTCGCCGTTGACGACGCGCTCTTTATCCATTTCGGAGCTATCGGCGCTCCCATTCGATCATCTCCTTATGCTGTGCTCGCAATGCGCACCCAGTCGATACAACACACCGGGGAACCGACGAGATTTTCTCCTTCTTCCCCGAGCATCTGATCAAGTCCACCCCATGCAACGCACATGATACCGAACCGATATGGATTTGTTGGTTTTCTGGAAACGAA
>JAKQQT010000365.1 GCA_029564025.1 Armatimonadota bacterium
CGGGAACAGGGGGCGCGACGCTTCACAGGCTTCCTTCACGGCTTGCGCCGACAGTCCAACAGGAGAAATCGCCGATAAGGCAACAACCCAACAAACAAGAAATTTCATAAATAGCTCCCGTAGCGATCCCGTCGCCTCCAACGTCAGCGGCCACCGGCCCCCTGAGCCGAAGGCGAATGGGGGTTCGGTGGGTGCCGAGTTGGGAATAGTCTGTCTCTTTTCTTCTCGTTTGTCGAGGTGGTTCGGGTCAGTCCCCCTCGTTCCCGTTCTCGTTCACGTACCCGTACGCGATGTCCTCTTCGCGAATTCAGTTTCCACGCTCGATGAAGTCGGCATCCAATTTCTCGTGGGCGAACCTCATTCGCGTCCTCGTGCACGTGAACGTGTACCGCTTCGCTGAGAACGTGTACGGTCTCCTGCCCGAACGTCAAGGCACTACGGCGACGGTATCCCGGCGACGTAGCAGCCTGTTGTTGGAACTTGTTTTCTCCCGCAGAGGCGCAGGGGCGCAGAGGGTGTTCTTCAAGACCATTCACGCAGCGGGTGTTTCCGGTTCTCATGACCTCTTGTAGGTGAAACGAACGAGACGATTGTGGTGGACATCAGCTCCGTGCTGAACGGCGAAGAATCCGGCATCCAGCAGGTGACCGCGACCATTTTGGATGATGACCCGCCCCCGGGCAGTTTTGAGGAGTGGGTGCAGAACTATTGTCCCGGGATGGATCTGCCGACCGCGCTGACGAACGACTACAACGCGGACGGCCTGCCCAACGGGTTCGATTACGCTTTCGGCCCGAACCTGGAAACGAACGCCCCGCTGCTCTCGGTTTTTATGATGACGAACACGCCGGTGATCGACATCCCCAAGCAAATCCCCTCGACGATGCCGTATGTGGGTGTCGCGATCGACATGACGCGCGCCTTGAATCCGCCGTCGTGGGTCACGAACGGCGTTCATGCGATTGACGATGCGGGCGAGCCGACCAATCGCTGCTGGTACGCACCCGACGTCATCGGTACGAACGGGTTCTTCCGCCTGCAGGGATTCCTCAAGTAGAGGAAGACAAGGTTTGACCCCTATTCCGCAGGCATCGCAGAGAGACGGAGAACCGGATTTTGAGCATGACTACACTCCGAGCTTCTTCATCGCTGAGTCCATGGGAACCCATCCGCATTTCCGGGCGGATTCTTCTCCCTCGGCTAAGGCGGACAGGAGATCCAGTTCGGTGCGCAATTTATCATATGCGCGAATGTCAACGCTGAATTT
>JAKQQT010000393.1 GCA_029564025.1 Armatimonadota bacterium
CGTGTCGGAACCCCGCATCGCGCCCCAGCTCTCCAGAGGGAGAGACAGGTAGTCGATCTTGACAAAGTCGTAGCCCCACTCGACCGATATCTTGCGGAACAGGCTCTTCAGCCAGTCACGCACTTCGGGCAGGCTGATATCCAGGCAGTAGTAACTGCCGCCCAAGGTGGCGCTGTTCATCGCATGAGCCTTACCATCGACACCTTTCAACAGGTATTCCGGGTGCTCCCTGGCAACGCGGCTTTGCGGAGAGACGACGAAGGGCGCCAGCCACAGCGCCGCCTTGTATCCGCCTTTGTGGATGGTGTCCCGGACCAGCGACTTGTGGCCTTGCGGGAACTTCCCGTTGATGTCCCAGTCCCCGAAGTTCGTCTGATAACCGTTCTCCAATTGGATGACGCGTATACCGGAGCCCTTGAAAACGCCGTTGGATCCTGCATGCACAGCGGACAGGATATCGGCCAAAGAAACGGAAGTTCCGGAATCGCGCGCTGAACTCCACCCGGTGGGAGTGGCCCAGGGCGCAAACCCGGGGGCGGGATCCATGACTTCGGTAAAGACGCGGGTGCCGGCGGCATACTGCGCCAGCATGATGTCCGGATCCGAGCCCCACGACAGGTAGAGAGCGTCAAGCGGGTATCCATCCTGAAGGGCGGGAACCCGCAGAGACCGAAAACCTGACGTTATGGTGATGTCCGTGTTCTGGCCATTTCGGACCATATCGAAGGTGTTCTGACCGACGACGTTTGAGATGAATCCGGCAAGAAACGTGCGGTTTCCTGTTCGCGTCAGAATCGTATGCCACCAGGATCGGACTCTCCCTTGCGCAGGAAGCGGTCGGATTTCGGCGGGAGAGCGGCCCTGGTCACCCTCGACGAATACGCGCGAGTCGGGTCCGAATCCCAAGACCTGCGCTCCGTCCGCCATTCTCAGATCGCGCAGTGAAACTCCGGATCCCTTCGAAAAAACAAGTGGCAGGAGCGTTACCGTGTTTGGCGGCCGTCCATTGGGAGCGTAGACAATGACAATCTTCAGAGTGAGTTGGTCGGAAACGAAAGTCATCGAACGCCCGTCGGTATCCTGCGAGGCTTCCTTCCAAACGACTTCGGAGCCGTCGGTCAGCCACAATCGGACGCGTGCGTCCTTGAGCAGTGTCTGTTGTCGCACACCAGCTCCACTGACGATAGACCAGCTCATGCTGTCCGAAGCGAGCGCAAACGACAACGCCGGTTCCGCGGAACTCGCCGGACCGGCGCATATCAACAACAGACATAGAAAGGCGGTGGCAACCGCCGGGAAAAGCCGCATATGAGTACCTCATAGGCCTCCGGACGAGTGTCCGGAGTATATCCTCACCGGTGAGAGTGACATAATGAGGATAGTGCCTGTGTTCCACTTTCGAACCGGCCGCTGTCTGGAGGCGTATGATGTTTTCGCGTTGGTTTCCCTTTTCGCTGGCCCTGTTCTTGATGATTCCGCCTGTATCGGCGCAAAGCAGTTCCGCGGCTGTTCGGTCCGCACTACAGGCGCAGTACAACCGGTACACGGCGGCTCTCCGAAATAAGGATATCAAGACCGTCGTGAGCCTTCTCACGATGGATTTCAAGCAGGTTTTACCGAACGGCGACACAGAGGACCGCATCGATGTGAAGCGTTCCATGCAGGAACGCATGAAGTCGATGAAACAGATACAATCTCTCACGGTAACGCTCGGTCCGGTGGCGATGAAGGGCCCGGACAAGGCAGTCGTAACGGCAACCGAGAAGTTCGTAGGCCGGTTGGGTACTCCGGGGGGCGGAACGTGGAGCATCGTCCAGACGAGCATCAGCGAGGACACTTGGGTTCGCACATCAGGTGTTTGGAAACTCAAGCAGGTACGCCCGATATCGGACAAGTATACCTCGGATACCAGTGGTGTGCGCCCCGCGCTGGAGGCGGCGTACAGGGATTATCGGCGCGCGGTGATGAACAAGGATCTGAAAAAGGTCATGTCGTTCGCCACAAAGGACTTTACGATCGAGTTTCCCGACGGCCGAAAACAGTACCGCGATGAATCCATGGACGGTTTTGCCCGCACGATGATGTACACCAAGTCCTTCCAGAATTGGGACGCGCAGATTATCAAACTGCTGATTGGGGGAACCGGAAAGGCGACGGCCACGGTGAAGGAAACCGTTTCCACCACAATCGTCGATCGGAAGGGCCGGGAATACAAGCAGGTTGTGCGCGACACCACCGAGGACACCTGGGTGCGGACGGATTTCGGGTGGAAAATCGAATACTCGAAGATTCTGGTGTCGGAGGTCAGTATCGACGGCAAGGTGGTCGCCCGAACAGGGAAGAAAACGAACTGAGCAACCCACCGGTTTACGGTTGATTGTTCGGATTCAGTCCAACCGCCAGGCTGAGGATGGCGTCCGCGTCTCCCGGAGTCAGCCGGTCGTCCGGATTGCCTGCCGGAAATACATCACCGGCCGTTACGTGGTAATGCTGAACCAGCGGACCGGGCACGGGCGTCAAACCGTTCGCGACAAGCATCGCGCGGGCCGAATCCCTCGCGTCCACGATGTCCTGGAAGTAGGGGTAGCGCGGATAGTTTCCGTATCTCATAATCACGTTACCCGGCAGATCCTCCAGCACACCTCGAAGCGCCTTCACCGCAAGGAACTGGGCGGTTCGGATACCGCCGTCGTACACCCAGAAGAACGGAGTGTCCCAGGGCTGACGTTCCTGGGCGCGCAGGAAGTAGGGCATCGCGCCAAGCACCCGAATATCCCGCGCCCAGACATCACGAAAAGCGATTAGCATGTAATCCGCACGGAGTTCCTCGGTGATGGCGGGGTAACGGGTGTCATCGTGGTTTCCCAGCGCGTATCCGCACTCCGTGATGAGAACCTTCTTGGCGTCATCGCCAAATTCCTTCATTACGTTCAGTTCGTATTGGTATCCGCGCGTACCGTATTTGTCGCTGTTGTACTGAGGCGGGTGGTTCATGCCGTACGGGTGCGAAGCCAGCAGGTCGAAGTGGTCCTTGAATTTCCGACCGTCCCGCGGACAAACGTAGTTCGACTGATAGCATGAGCGAAGGAATACCAGGTTGTCTATGTTCTTGCCGTCCGGGGTTCCGTTGGTCGGGGCCAGGCCCGGAAAGGCGACCAGGCAGGTCGGATCGGCTTCCTTGACGCCGTCGTATCCCGCGCACAGTGCCCGCACAAATTCCTCCGCGTTCGGTTGGTCGTCCCATTCACCGGCCAGGTTCGGCTCGTTCCACAGTTCGATGTAATGCAGAGTTCCCCGGAACCTGGAAACAAAACCGCGAATCAGGTCTTTATAAGCGGTGTAATGGCCGTCGGCGCCCGGTTTCGGCTTGCCCGCGAAGTTGGAGGGATTGGCCCGGTAGGAGGGCGGAAGGTAATGCAATCGGGCGACGACGTTCAGGCTTCGAAGGCGCGCTCCGTCGACAAAAGTGGTCCACTTGCCGTCGAACGACCACTCGGTTCCGTCTTGTACGTACATCAACTGCTTCACCCAGCCGCCGCGCCCGCACAATTCGGCGGCCAGGTCAAGCTGGCTGATGGTTTCACCGTTGTCCTGAACCATCGTGTGAATACCGAGTGCGTTGGCCCGGGCCGGTTTGGCGCAGGGTAACAGCAGAGACAGAATCGTCGCAATTCGTGTTATGTTTGACAAAGGCTTCATCGTATGCATGGTACTTCAGCGCCCGTGACCGGCGCAACAGGAGGGTGAACACGTATGAAATTCATGAAGTGGTTGACATTGGCCGCGCTGACTACCGTGCTCGGCACGGCTGTCACGGCCGCGCCGCCGGATTCCTCCAAGGTGCTTGAGATCAAGTCGGCGTTGTCCGCTTCGGCCGTCAAACCGGGGCAGAAGGCAAAACTGGCGGTTGTTCTGCGTGTGAACAAAGGTTGGCACATCAACTCGAACAAACCGAACGAGGACTTTCTGATACCGACGATTGTCGCGCTGAAGCCGGCGTCGGGAATCACGCTCGGGAAACCTGCCTATCCGAAAGCGAAGGAACTTAAGGTCGCGTTCAGTCCGGATTCACTGGCGGTGTTCGAAGGCGAAGTACCGGTTGTGATGGAGATAGCCGTCGCGAAGAACGTAAAGCCGGGAACCGTGACTCTGAAGGGAGAGGTGAAGTACCAGCCGTGTGATGACACCTCCTGCTTCGCCCCGGCGACGAAACCGTTTACGGTAACCATCAAGATCGCCAAACCGAACGAGAAAATTTCGCCCTCGAAAGCCAACTTTTTTCGTGACGCCGGCGAAACGACCACTCCCGTAGCGGGTGGCTCGGCCGGCTCAACCAATGGTGGCGACCGACTGGCGGGTATCCTGGAATCACGCGGCCTCGTGTGGTTCCTAGTTTTTATATTCCTGACGGGCCTGGCGTTGAATCTGACGCCCTGCGTTTACCCGATGATTGCCGTCACGATGTCGATTTTCGGCGCAAGGGCGGGGGAAACGCGCGCGGTTCTGCTCGGAAAGGCAATTGTTTACGTGCTGGGCATGGCGACGATGTACACCACGCTGGGCGTAACGGCGGCGCTGACCGGCGGCCTTTTCGGTTCGGCATTGCAGAGCCCCGTGGTTCAAATCGGCATCGCTGTGTTCCTGTTGATACTTGCGCTCGGGATGTTCGGCGTTTACACGATGCAACCTCCGCCTGCGGTCGCCAACGCGCTAGGAAACGTCAACCGTGGCGGCTACATCGGATTGTTTCTCAGCGGCCTGGTGGTGGGTGTGTTCGCCGCTCCGTGCGTCGGTCCGGTGGTCATCGGTCTGCTGGCTCTCGTCGGCACGCGCAACGATGTGGCGTTGGGTTCGCTTTCGTTCTTCACGCTGGCGTTGGGACTCGGCGCTCCGTACCTGGTGCTGGCCACATTCAGCGGCCTTCTGACGAAGATGCCGAAGTCCGGCGGTTGGATGGAGATCGTGAAGCACCTGTTCGGTGTGGTTTTAGTTGCCGTCGCCGCCGTATACGCCGCAATGGTCATCTCGCCTTCCAACGTAGGTTACGTGGCGCCCCTGGCGCTCATCATCGGCGCCGTGTACCTTGGTTTCATCGACAAGCACAGTCGAGCCGTCGCCGGTTTCAAGCCGTGGCGTATCATCGGTGGTATCGCCTTCATAGCACTGGGAGTGTTCATGCTGGCGCAGGAGAGGAGCGCGCAGTCGGAACTCAAGGCTCTGCGGTGGCCGGTATACAGCGACGCGGCGTTCCAGGCGGCTCTCGCGGAAGGAAAACCCATCGTGCTGGACTTTACCGCTTCGTGGTGCGCGCAGTGCCACGAGCTTGAGGCGAAGACGTTCAGTCAACGGGAGGTGCGGGAAGCGCTGAAGCCGTTTACGCTGTTTCGTGTCGAATTGGACGGGGCAAACCGCGACCAGGCGGACGAACTGCAGAGAAAGTGGAAGGTGGCGGGCCTCCCGGCGGTCATCTTCCTGAACTTGACTGGTGACGAGGTAACGGAAGCGCGTGTTTCCGGATTTATTCCGCCGGAGAAGTTCATCCGATTGTCGGAACTGGCGCTGGATTCCTGATATGCCCGCCAGACTTGCCATTCTTGTGCAACCGCGCGCGTCGCGGAACGAGATTGTCGGGCGGCAGGGAGACGCACTGAAGGTTCGCCTGACCGCTCCGCCGGTGGAGGGCGCCGCGAACAAGGCTTTGGTCGCATTCCTGGCAGAGGCGTTCGGCGTGAGGCGATCCGAGGTTCGTGTCGCAAGCGGAGATCACGCTCGGCAGAAGGTCGTGGAGTTCGCGTCACTTACGGAAGAGGAACTGGCCGAGCGTCTGGTCTCGATGGGAAATGCTTAAGGGAAGTCATACTGAGTGTGAGGTAAAGCCGTGCCGGTTCGAGTGCTGACAACCAGTCCAGGTCATCCATCCGCCGAAGTGGTGTCTCACGCGGTCGACGCTCTTCATCGCGGTCTTCTTGTCGTCATCCCGACAGAAACGGTTTACGGGATCGCCGCCGATGCGTCCAATCCGGAGGCTGTCGCGCGATTGCGTTCGGCGAAGGGTCGGCCGGACTTCAAGCCGTTGCCGGTGATGGTTTCGGAACTCGGCGTTACAGACCTCGCCCGTGATGTTTCTCCGGAGGCTCTTCACCTGGCCCAGGCATTCTGGCCGGGACCGCTGACATTGGTGCTGTGGGCATCTGACGCATGTTCCGATTGCCTCACCGTGGGTTGCGGCAAGGTGGGCTTGAGGTGTCCCGACCACGCGGTGGCGCAAGCCGTTCTGACCACGTTTGGCGGACCGCTTGCCCTGACGAGTGCCAATCTCTCCGGCCAACCGGAGGCCAAAACGGCCGGCGAGGCGGTGACGGCGCTGGAAGGAGTGGTTGAGTTGTTTGTCGACGCAGGACCGTCACCGATCCAGACCCCCTCCACCGTGATTGATATGACCGCCAGTCCGCCTCTGGTTCTACGGCACGGAGCATTGTCGATGGAGCGTCTGAAACGAGTCTTGAACGGACTGACGGAACGGGTATGACGACCGTGTTTCCCAAAGACGAAGATACCCGGGATTCCGGACGTACGTGTTCCCCGACCGCCGCGCCCGAACTGGCCTTCAGCGCGCTGACAGAAGCCGATCTGGACGCAATCATGGACCTTGAAAAGCGCGTCTTCACGGACCAATGGACGCGCGAAGCCATGATCACCGAATTGAACAATCCTTGCGCTTTCTACGTGGTCGGGCGCTCGGACGGGCGCATCGTCGGCTACGGCGGCGAGTGGATCATCATGGACGAGGCGCACATCACGTCGCTGGCTGTCGAGCCGGAAGCCCGCGGCAAGCGGTTTGGAGAGAGGCTGTTGATCGCCTTGTTGCAAGAGGCCAGGTACCGCGGCGCCCGCAGGGCTACGCTGGAGGTGCGCATCGGAAACAAGCCCGCGGTTGCACTATACGAGAAGTACGGCTTCCGGTCCGTCGCCATCCGAAAAAAGTACTATCAGAGCGACGGTGAAGACGCGCTTGTTATGTGGGTGAACGATTTGTTTTGTCCGGAGGTAAGCGATTTGCTTAATCAGACGTTTGGAGCTGAGGCCGCCCCGTGAACGTCCTCGGGATCGAAACAAGTTGCGACGAGACGTCCGTCGCTATCGTGCGCGACGGTCGCGAGATTCTCAGCAATATCATCTCGTCGCAAGCCGACCTGCACGCCCTGTACGGTGGTGTGGTGCCTGAAATTGCGTCGCGCAGGCACGTGGAGGCCATCAATCCATCCGTCGAGCAGGCCCTGTCGCAGGCAGGGCTCGGTTGGGACGGCCTGGACGCAGTGGCGGTGACCAACCGGCCCGGCCTCGTCGGCGCACTGCTGGTCGGCGTGGCGGCGGCGAAAAGCATCGCCTTTGCCCGGAACCTCCCAATCGTTGGCGTCCACCACCTGGAAGGCCACATCTTCGCTAACACGCTCGCTCACCCATCGCTCGAAATGCCGTTCCTGTGCCTGATTGTTTCCGGCGGCCACACCGACATCGTGGTGGTTCGCGGGTACGGCAAATATGAGCGCCTTGGCCGGACCCGCGATGACGCGTCCGGTGAAGCGTTCGACAAGGTGGCGCGTCTGTTGGAACTGCCGTATCCGGGCGGTCCGAACGTTCAGAAACTTGCGGAGACCGGTAACCCATCGGCGTTTCCGTTTCCCCGTGCCGACCTCGATGGAAGCCTCGATTTCTCGTTCAGCGGATTGAAGACGGCCGTCCTGCGTCTCCTCCAGAAGGAACCGGACGCCAACCGGGCTGACGTCGCCGCTTCGTTCCAGTCGGCAGTGGTCGACGTCCTCGTGGCAAAGACCATCCGCGCGGCGGAGCAGACCGGTTTGATGACGATTGCGATGGGCGGCGGGGTCGCGTCCAACGGTCCTCTGCGCGAGGCGATGAAGAGTGCGGGCGATGGTCTTGGAATCGGCGTGTTCTGGCCTCCTCCCGTGCTGTGCACCGACAACGCCGCGATGATCGCCTCCGCGGGGTATCACCGCCTCTCGACACTTGGTCCCGATCCCCTCACGATCGACACGATGGCCACGGCCGTTCTCTGAACCAATGCCGTTTTCGTTCACCATTACCAAACAGGACACCGAGTCCCGGGCGCGCCTTGGCGTGCTGGACCTCGGCTTCAGCCCGATTGAGACGCCTGTGTTCATGCCGGTCGGCACGCGCGGCACCGTGAAGGCGATGACGCAGGCCGAGTTGGAGGAAATCGGCTACCGGCTGATACTGGGCAATACCTACCACCTCGCGATGCGCCCCGGCCCGGATTTCATTGAGAAGGCAGGCGGCCTTCACAATTTCATTGCCTGGCCGCACGGCATCCTCACGGACAGCGGAGGATACCAGGTGTTCTCCCTGCCGTTGTTGCGCAAGATTCGCGACGAGGGCGTCGACTTCCGGAGCATCGTCAATGGCGACCGCATCCACTTCGACCCCGAGACGGTGATGGATATCCAGCGCAAGATCGGGGCGGATATCATCATGGCGTTAGACGAGTGTCCGCCACACCCGTGCAGTTACGAGGATACGCGAACCGCCACCGAGCGCACCCATCGATGGGCGGAACGTTGCGTGAAACACTGGCGGGAACACGGCAACCCCGACCGCCAGGCGCTGTTCGTCATCGTGCAGGGCGGCGCTTACGAAGACCTGCGCCGCGAGAGCGCGGAGTTCCTGGGGTCGCTGGACACGCCGGGTATTGCGGTGGGCGGGGTGTCGGTCGGCGAACCGGTCGAGGAGATGCTGATGGCGGAAGAGCGCACGGTTCCTTACTTGCCGCCACACAAACCTCGTTACCTGATGGGTCTCGGACAGCCGGAAGACATCCTCCGGGCAGTGGAACGGGGATTCGACATGTTCGACTGCGTATTGCCGACCCGATGCGGCCGGACGGGAACGGCGTATACAACGCGCGGACGCAGGAATCTGAAGGCCGCGCCGTGCGCCGAGGACTTCGGTCCCATCGATCCGGAATGCGCATGCCCCGTATGTTCGCGCTACAGCACGGCTTATATCCGCCATCTCATCAAGAGCGAGGAGATACTGGCGTCGCGCCTGCTGACATACCACAACCTCTGGTACTATTACCACCTGATGGCCGGTATCCGCGCGGCGGTGGCGGAGGACCGGTTTGCCGAATACAGTAAGAGCGTCCTGGCCCGTCTGGAAGTTGGCAGTTTGACCTGAGCGCCTTGGTAGTATAAAATCAAGAGGCTACCCGTCCGTCAGCGTCGCTACGGGCGGTTTTTTCGTGTACGCGTCCCAATGCGGCACGCGTCATAGTACCAGGTGCGCCCGAACAGGGCCGAAGGGGGACGTTCTTGAACCAGACGTATCGAAACATTCTATGGATCGCTGGCATCGTACTTGCGTTTTGCGCGGCTGTCAACCTCGTGCGGCCGTTGCAGGTGAAGTATCCGCTCCGCAAGGGCCTGGATATCTCCGGCGGCACACGCGCCGTGCTCGTGCTGAAGCAGGAGACGGGCGGCCCCGAGATCACGAACGAACTGCAACAGCAGGTCGTCAACGTGATGCAGAAGCGCGTCAATGCCTTCGGCGTCTCGGAGCCGGTCATTCAGGCGAAAGGCGCCGACCAGGTTGTGGTCGAGATGCCGCTGAAGCCGGGCGTGACCCGCGAGCAGGCTGAACAAGCCCTTCAGGACCTGATCCGGCCCGCAAAACTTGAGTTCATCTGGCTGAAGGACGTGAAACGCTCCGGCGAGGATGCCGCCGGCAACGCCGCCGCGCCATACGAGTATCGCGGCGACGCCATTATCGAAGTCGACACGGGGCGCACCCTCACCGAAGACGAAACCACGAAGCAGATTCTCTACTTTGACGGCAACGCCGACAAGATTCCGGACAACATTATTGTCACCGGCGCGGACCTGAAACCCAACGGCGCCAAGGTGAACATCGGCGAAGCCAGCCGCCCGGTCGTGGCCCTGGAATTCAACGACAAAGGGACGAAGGCTTTTGCGGACTTTACCTCCAGCCACACCGGCGACCTGCTGGCCATCGTGCTGAACGGCAAGATTAACTCGGCTCCGAAGATTCAGGTACCCATCACCGACGGCAAGGCCGTTATCTCCGGTGGATTCGCCGACTACAAGGAAGCCCAGCAACTGGCCGACCTGCTGAACGCGGGCGCGTTGCCTGTGCCGGTGGACCTTG
>JAKQQT010000405.1 GCA_029564025.1 Armatimonadota bacterium
GGTGAACCAGGCTCTTTCCGAAAACGTCTCGATCGAGTTCAGGTACGAGCACGTTGACCGTATTTTGGAATTCGTCGCCGAATACGCTACGGTGAACATCGTTGTCGACCACAGCGTGGTTACGCCGCCCGATGAACGCTCTGTTGGCCTGCCGGCCGTGCAACTGTTGGAGGTCAGCGAGACGCCCGACGGAGGCCGCCGCGCCCTGCTCCGGTTTGGAGCTGCACAGCCTCATTGGTATGAAGAAGGCGAGCGCATAGAAGAGTACCTGTTGCACACCATTAACCCGCGTTGGGGAATTGTGGAACTCTTCTCCGAGCAACAGCGGCATAACTTTCAATTCCGCGTTGAAGAGCGAAAGACCGACGCCCCCGGTTTCCCGGAGTCTCCTCCAACGATGCCTTCGCCATTGGTTCCCCCTGACCCTCAGATACTCCAGCAGTGGCTGCGGTGTTTACGGGGCAAGGAATACGTCACCGACGGTCTCGTCGATTACATCAACCTGCGCGATGTCGAGTTGCGCTACACCCTCGACGCCCTGCTGACGCCTCTCAACCTAACCTATGAAAACGAGGGAGACTACTTCTTCGTGAGCAGCCCGGAACTGCTCGCTCAGGACAATGACCGGGCAACGCCGGAGTCTGAGATCACGCCTGAGCTGCGAGATGCCCTTGCCCATCATGTCAGCATTGAATTTGAAGGCGAAGAGCTCGTGCACGTCCTCGAATTTCTGGCCGGTTCCGCCAAGGCAGACATCGCCATGGGCTCGAAATACGTCGAGATTCGCCGGCCGGAGAACAAGCCGCCGCAACTGGCAATCCTGCCTGCAGCCGACTGGACGGTTTCGTACTGCAATCTGCGCGATGTGCCCTTGCAGGCGGCCCTCGATGCCCTGCTGCGCCAATATGGCCTCGATTTCCAGCCCGCCGGCGATAGGATCCTCGTTGGCACGGAGGAGGAACTGTCCGAGCGTGACGAGTTGGCCGGGGACTATTGGGTCTCTCTTAGCCCCGACCCCGTCGCGGACCTCTCAGACACAGCGCCGTGACCGGCATGAGCGAATCCTGACCACAACGACCCGGCCCCCGAAGGGGGGCGGTATGCAGGCGCGCCTGATCCATGGGTTTCACCCGCGGCCATTCTCGGCTGTCCCCCGCGGCCGCCTATCGGATATCGGACGGCATCCTCCACTCTACCGTCCCTACGGGACTCGTGGGTTGAGGAATGCGGGGATTCCCACCACTGAAGTGGTGGGCTATTGTCTTTCGTCCCTATGGGACTCAATGTGCGCGCGGCGTGAACCCCGGTGGAAACCCGGCGCTGTTGTCTGCCGTCCCTACGGGACTCGCGGTTGAGGGATACGGGGGTTCCCACCTGAAGTGGTGGGCTATTGTCTTTCGTCCCTCCGGGACTCCATCGGCGTGTACGGCAAATCCCCGGGTGGAAACCCCGGGCACTCACATTTGACACCTTCGGTGCCGGTCAGGAAATGCGGACGATGCCGGCGGCACCGGCTTACATCCGCGGCGTTGACGACAGCAACGTCGCGCGGGACCGTCCACCAGGTCCACCAGGTCCACCAGGCCCACCAGGTCCACCTCGTCCACTGCGTCCACAAGAATGCAGCCGAGACGCCCGCGCCAAAGGACAAATGCATGCCGGACGGAGCTCAGCAGCACGAAGATCTCTGTGGCTTTGTGTCTTGGCGTGCCAAACGATCTTGATTTCACGGATAGCCGCCGCAGTATTCTTGTTGTCTGCGACCGGCGGGACGCGGAAGGCAGGGTTACTTGCCCGGTCTTATGCGGCGACGCTTCGTTCGAATCGGGTGACCCGGGTTTGCAGCAAAGGGAGGACGTCACCATGGGGGCTATTGCCATATTGGGCGCATTGATCATCGGTTTGCCCATCGTCGCGGTTCCGGTATTGTTGTATGTGTCCATGAGAGGGATGGCGGGCGCGGAGAAGACGTTTCGCCCTGCGTCGCCGCAGGAATTTCCCGACGATTATCAGGTGGCGGCCCAGACCGGGCAATGGGCCCGGAGCCGGGGGTTTCGTTACCTGGGGAGCTATGCGATGAACCTGCCGAATTTAGTGTTCATCGCGGCATGGCAACTGGCTGAATCGCCTAACTTCTTCTGCATGTATGGAGTGCGCAACAAGTACGCCTACGACTTTGTAACCTATCTCGCGCCGGACCGCACGCTGACGACCGGAAATACGCGTGACGGACTGATGCTGCCCCGGCGTCCCGGCCGGTATGGCCAGGCGTTCGAAAACACTGATTTTGACACCATGTTGCGCCGGCACCAGGAATCTCTGGCGTATATGCAGAACGCTGGACGGATCGCCCCGCGGCCGGTGACGAAGAACTTCGAAGAGGCCTTCACCGGCGCGCTGGTGGATCAGCTCGCCTACGTCCGGAGCATCCCCCTGTGGCCCCTGAGAGGCCTGAAGTGGTACTACGTCGACCGCTCCCGGTTCATCAACAAGTCCATCGAAGAGCAGCACCGTGCCCGCCTGATTCAGTTGCCCGGCGACCTCAACTGGCGTGAGGATGCGATGGCCTGATCGCGGAGCAAGGCCGCGTACCCGCGGTACAGGGATCGGACCCCTTAATCGTGTCCATCCTGTCCGGAAATGCGGCGCTCGCAGAGACGGCTTCCCGCGTGGTAAGGTATGCGCCGTGTATGGTGTGGTCCTGCACAGCCGTTGCGGAGGGATTATGGCGGACACGCGGAATTTTCTTATCGACATGGACGGGGTGCTGGTCCGTGGCAGCACGGTCATTCCCGGCGCCCGGGAATTCATCGGCCGCCTGCTCGAACGCGACGCAAAGTTTCTGGTGCTGACCAACAATCCGCTGTTCACGCCGGGTGACCTGTCGCACCGGCTCCGGATTACGGGCCTGGACATTACCCCGGACCACATTTTCACGTCGGCGATGGCTACGGCCCGGTTTCTGCAGTCGCAGGGCGAACGGAGCACGGCCTATGTGATTGGGGAGAGCGGCTTGACCAGCGAGATCCACCGTGCGGGCTTCGTGATCACGGACCACAACCCCGACTATGTGGTACTGGGCGAAACCCACTCGTACGATTTCGAGGCGATCACGAAAGCCATTCGGCTGGTTGCCGGTGGCGCGCGGTTCATTGCCACCAACCCGGACCCGTCAGGCCCGGCCGAGGGCGGCCTGGTGCCAGCCTGCGGGGCGATGGCGGCGTTAATCGAACGTGCAACGGGACGCGCCCCGTTCTTTGTGGGCAAACCCAACCCCCTGATGATGCGCAGCGCCCTGAACCACCTCGGCGTTCATTCGGAAACCGCGGTCATGATCGGCGACCGTATGGATACCGACATCATCGCGGGCGTCGAGGCCGGCATGGAGACCATTCTCGTACTGACCGGCGTGACCCGCCGGGCGGACATCGAACCGTTTCCCTATCAGCCCGGCCGGATTGTTGATTCGCTGGCCGAGATCGAGGTGTGAGGGGGCTCCGGCAGCCGTCTGACGCATCGTGGAGCGCAGGGCAATCGCACAAAAAACCAGATGGAAACCGTCAGTTCGCCGGAAGAACCACTGTTCTCTCTTTGCCGCAAGTCAGCGGATTCGCCAGAAGAAAATGCAGAAGCCCTCAGGAAACAGCGTTTTCCAACGTCTTTCCGCGCAAGCAGGAAGGAATCCAGTAACTTCTGGACCCCTGCTTGCGCAGGGGTGACGGAGGCAGGGGTCACACAGGAATCCTGCAGGCCTGTCGGCGCACGAGGCAACGGCATTTTTTAACGTCTTTCCTGCGTAAGCAGGAATCCAGTAGGACTCTGGACCCCTGCTTTCGC
>JAKQQT010000427.1 GCA_029564025.1 Armatimonadota bacterium
AGGCGCACGATGTCCAGCGCGAAGGGAGTCTTCTTGTGGACGTAGGTGTAGTTGTTTTTCGCGCTCTTCCGGGCCGTGAGCGGATAGCTGGCTCCCGATCCATCCGGGTCTTCCGTATTCACCAACACATAGTTGTCGCCCGTCGCCGCCATGGCGAACACTTCCAGGTCGGCATATTTCATGGGGTACGTAACCTCGACGCGCTGCCCGATCGAGAACACCTCGCGGGGCGTGTTGCCGGTCTCGTCGAACGTGACCTCGAAGGTTTGTTCCGTGGGGACAACAGTAGCGTCTCCCTGCGTCGGGGGCAGGACGATTTGATTGTCTTCGCCACGGTTGATGATCCCTCGTCCCGGCCCGGCGAAACCGCAAAACTGATTCAAAAACGTGCCGCTCTGCTGAGTCATTGCTTTTTACTCCTACCGATTTGGTTTCCTATTTTTAGCTGCTGTACGATTCAACACTGAACCGTATGTTGACTGAATAAAAATCGCCCTCTTCGTCGTACTCGCCCGGCCCGCAGGATGCGTTCCCGCCGCCCAGGTGGAGTTTTTTGAGGAACGCCGTTTTGAGGAACGCCGTCGTGTGGCACATGGTGAAATGATCCTCGATGAGCCGCCGCACGTGATACTCGATATCCTCCAGCAAGTCCTGGCTGTTGGCGATCACACGGATCTGCCAGAGTTCGTCGTCTCCGTAGTGCGAGCCGACAGGCGCGTTGCCTTCCTTGGTGAGAATCAGGTAGGCGGGGTTGTCGGCGGTGAGTTCGATCGCCCGATCCGGATACCCCTTGTAGATGCGCGGATCGGCGGCAACATCCTCGCCTTCCTCGATCACGACGCCCAGGTATTCCTGGAGATAGTCGTCGTCCCGCAAGATCGTGAAAATCGCTTCGGACGTGGAACCGTAGGCCGTCATTTGAGTTGTCCCAGCGTTCGGTTGATCGCTTTTGCCATGTACTCGATAAACAGTTCCTTATTCTCGTGCACCGCCCGCGTGATAAACGGATCGGGCTGCTGTCCGGGGTGATGCACCTTTTTCGCGAAGTTGCGCTTCCCGGCTTCGGCGCTCTGCACATTGCCGGGCGTCTCCCAGTAGAGCGCCTTCTTCAGCCGTGGCCGGATCGGGTGTGCCTTCGTTCCTTCGTGGAGATACATCCCAACGCGGTTGGTATTCTCGATCCCGCCGGATACGAAATCGCCCTCA
>JAKQQT010000434.1 GCA_029564025.1 Armatimonadota bacterium
CTGAAATACTTGACCCCGAGAACATTCTGTCCTTGATCAACTCTTGCAACCGCGCGCACGCCCGGCAGCGTCTGTCCGTCCACCGTCACCGTCACCTGCGAAACGTCGACCGTCGAGGGCGTGCGGATCAGCGGCAGAACAGCTTCCAGGTCGCCCACGGTGTAACCCGTCAGCTCGACGGTCAGCGTGCCGCCCGTCGACAGGCTGTCCGCCTGGAGCGCCGTGACCCAGCCGTCCGCTTTCGCGCGGGAGACCACTGCGTTGCCAGCCAGCTCCAGGCTGGAGACGGCGCCCGTTCCGGCGATCGCCGCCCCGGCGGCGATCGACAAGGCCCCGGACGTCAGGGTCAACGTCCCGTTCACGGTCGACACCCCCTCCGTGACCGCGAGGGCGTTACTCGCCACCAGCGTTCCCGCCAAAACCGAAACCGGTCCCGTCGCCGTCCGGGCCGCGGCCAGCGTCAAGGTCCCCGCGCCTTTCTTCGTCAGGCTTCCGGCCTGACCGGTCTGATTCTGAAGCACCGACCTGACGGACACGTTCTTGCCGTCTGTATCCAGCACCAGACCGTTCGTCGTCAGGCACACCTCGTCCAGCACATCAATCACATTCTGCGACGACGTCGACGCCTGCAGCGTGCCGCCGTCACACAGCAGGCCCGCATGCGCCGTAGCGTCATTGAGAACTTTATAAATCCTGCGGCACCGCAGCAGACCGCTCCCCGACAGCGTCAGATCCGCAACCGCCCCTTCCGCATACCCCATAGGCACATCGGTGGCAGTTTTCACAGTCCCGCCACTGATCGTGACCGTGCCGACTCCGTTTGTGAAGGTCCCTACAGAGAGAGCACTCGTCATATTCACTTCGCCGCCCGTACAGGTGAAGCTTCCCTGACCTGCCCGCCCGACTTGAAAAGTAGTCCCTTCCAGTCTCCCGCCGGTCACCTCCAATGCGCCTATACCTCCCGCGTAGTACCCCGCATATAGAAGCCCGTTAAATACGGCCAGCCCTTCGCTGACTGACAAGGTGCCCCGTCCTTGCCGCCCGACGATAGAGTAGGCGCCCTGTGCGCTGAGCACGTTGGTGCCGCCTGACACCTCCAGCCGACCGTCAGAGCCAGCTACATGACCGACATAATGATACATTGATGATGAAGCGACCGTGTTCGTGTAGGTTCCGCCGCACAGGGAAAGAGTGCCGGTTCCGTTATAACCGACGATCAGTTGTCCTGAGTGGGTCACCCTGTTCAAAGCCGGGTTCGCGCCCCCGTTCAGTACGGCATGAACCCCGTTTACTTGTAACATTGACCCCACGTTGATCGCCATATCCTCCGCGACCCAGATCCCGTTCGTCTGGACCTCCGGAAGATCGGTAACAGCGTTTAAGTTAAGGTTGCCGCCGACATTCAGGACGCCGTTGGTCAGGACGATCCGTCCGCCCCTGCCGCCAATCAAGGCATAATCGTTGAGCAACGACCACGTCTTCTGGTCAAGTTCAAAAGTCGCCTGATGCCCGTACAGGGGTGCGCGCGCGATTACCTTGTAATTGGTGATGCTCTCGCTGAAGTGGATCCGCCAATCGCGGATCGTCCAAAGATCTGTAACGTAAAACAAGGTGTACAGGGTATCGTCCGTGCCGGGCAGATACGAGCCTGTGTAATCACCATAAGCCCATGTGTTCGAAGAATTGAAATCGTTCACGGTCGGGAGATAGACAAACGTCTTAAAATAGAGATTTGTCCCTGCCGCCCGGCCGTCCAGAACCGCCAACGACAACAGCGCAAACATGACACACCTTTTCATCTGTTCGCCTTCTTTCGCTCGTTTGGCCTCACGACCATGAAACAACCACTCACGAACAACGGCACACACACGGTTCCGCAACATGATGATGATGAGCATTCCCCGCTCAACATACCAGAGCCATTTGCGCAAAAAACACCGAACCTTTTGCGCGGACCGTAATCGGCTGGTGGCCGGGGTGCGGCAGACGAGCGCGAAAATGGCGGAAACGGGGCGGCACAGGCTGGTGTACCGACTTCAGTCGGCCCGGCCCGCAAAAGCCGGCTAAAGCCGGGACACCAACAGGCCCATGATCCCGCCGCGCCCGCCTGGCGCACCCCGGCCTCCAAAACGGGGCGGCACAGGCTGGTGTACCGACTTCAGTCGGCCAGGCCCGCAAAAGCCGGCTA
>JAKQQT010000461.1 GCA_029564025.1 Armatimonadota bacterium
GTCTTGATGACTCCGGCCGGTACGATGCAATCCGCGGCGCCGGAAGCATTGGTGAGCCGCAGAGTGCCCAACTGAGCGAGGTCGACCGCCGTCAACGTGTATGCCGCAGCCGCGGCGCCGTAATCGTGCGTGACCGTCGCATCGCTTCCCAGGGCGCCCCCGTTGTCCGTCACCCATATTTTGGCAAAAACCTTCGCCGGGTTGTCAAACGTCACTGTGGCTCCACTGTTCACGTATAGTGCGCCCCGTAATTCCGAATCAACATGGATTGTCGCGGTGGCCCCGATCCAAATGGACGAATCGTCGTAAACGCCGCACCCGCTTGCAGACAGGTCCAGGATTCCGCTGGTCAGTTCGGTTCGAAAGCTGTAGAGGCGCACGTTCTCTTCCGCGATGATGTCCGCGGACGTAGACCCGTTCCATGTATTTTGGTCGAGGTTCACGCGCCGGAAGGAGGCAAGTGTTCCGGCCCCGCCGTGCTGAAAGTAAACCCCGTATTTGTAATCCGTCCCAGTGGTCACGTTCCCGGACGGCAATATCGGCAGCGTGATCACGCTCGGGGCCGGGTGAAACGTGGTATTGGTGATTTGAAAGTTGTTGATCAAAAACGCGTCGTTCACATACCCGGATACGAGACGGACAAGCGGGATGTCCGCGACATACGACGCGCCGATTTCGCAGTGGTCGATCTTCGTCATTGAAGCCCCCTCGACCAGCAGGGAACAAAAGGTGTTCGGGTTGGAAAGGCCGGTGAGCGTGGTGTTGAAAAAATTTACCCTCTCGAACAAGAATTCGATGCAGCTTTCAGACCCGAGCGGCGCATACGCCCCTCCCCATTCATGCGGTATCGTGTATCCCAAAAAATTGCTCTTGGTGATGACCACGGGCGCCGGAGACGCCAGCCAGAAAGTCGTATCGCTTACGTGCCAACCCTCCGAGGCGTAGTTGTAGACCCCGGCGACGGTCGCCGCGCCGTCGAAACGCATTTGATACCAGTGGTGACCGTTCGCCCCGCCGCCCGGGCTCCACGGACGGGACATCAGGACGAGAATTTCCGGCGGATTGGAGTACACCGGAAATTGATCGCTGTTTGGAATGCCCCCCTGGAACGTCACGTCGTGCAGGTAGCCGAACTTTTTACCCGTGAGATCCCACGCCACCTTGCATGACCCGGCGACGTTCTCAAAGATGATTCGCGCCCCGTGCCCCTCCACTCCGTAGACGCCCACGCCGTCAGTCGGAGATTGCCCGGGGAAGAGTCCCCGCTGGCAAAGGTACGTCGCTTTGGGAGCCAGACTGACCGGCGCCTGGATATACGGTGTATCGCCATAACTACCCACGCCGCCGCGCTTTATCGCCGCGATCATTTCCTCGAGGGCCGCGCCGGAATCGGTCGCCCCGGTCGGGTCCGCTCCCCACCATTCCGGGTAATACCCGTGCTCGACGGCGCCGGGCTCGAACGATACGGTCGGCTTGGTGGCGCCCATGCCGAATATTTGCCAGCGCCCGGCAACAAGATTACCGATGCTGAGATTGTATGTTCCGTTGATTCTGCCGGCGCGCAGAACGTGCAGCGTGATGTTCTTCGGAACGATCACATCTCCCGTCAGCGTGATGGCCTTATCGATCCAGAGGTCTTGCACCCCGCTTCCAATTACGGATACGGCAGTGGCCAGATTGTCGCCGTAGTTGCCTATGACGTCGAGGGATGCGGATTGTACGGTCGTCGTGGCGTAGTTTCTCAGGCTCTCGCCGGCGGCGTCCCAACCGATAAGATGACTTGCGAGCGGACGCAGATACAACGGCCCGGAAACCAACGACGACCGAGGAAGCGAGAACGCCCGGTCGGTTCTCTCCTTCAACTGCTGAATCTGATGGTCGAGTTTATCCAGCGAGTTATTGAGAGAGGTTGCCGTGATGGCCTGGAGCGACGTATAGTTCTGACTCTGTAAATACGGGTGAACGCGCATCAGTGTGAGTGTGTACCCGGCAGGCAGAACCGAGGTGAGGACTACCGTACCGCCTGTTGCCGTTCCTGCGCCGTAAACCGTGTAATCGGTGTTCTGTACGAGTACCGT
>JAKQQT010000466.1 GCA_029564025.1 Armatimonadota bacterium
AGATCTATCGAGATCGGCAGGGGATGGGAACACTGTTTTGTAACCAATCAGATGATTCAGCACCATACCGTATCAATCAAAGAAGTCAATTACCTTTTTCCCCTCTACCGCATCCTCGACGCGGACGACCTGGAAACGCATGGCACATCGGGCGGGGGCGCGCTCTCGCCGAATCTGGATGCTTCCATTACGGACGCGCTGAGATCGGCTACCGGCCTGCGGTGGATGGGTGTGGGCCGGGGCGACCTGTCGAAAACCTTCGCGGCCGAGGACGTGTTCTATTACATCTACGGTGTGCTGCACAGTCCGGCCTACCGGCAGCGGTACCGGGAGTTTCTATCGCGCGATTTCGCGCGCGTGCCCGTGCCGGGTTCGGCGGCGCTGTTCAGGGAACTGGGCGCCTTGGGCGAGCAACTGGTGACCCTGCACCTGCTCGAAGGGTTCGGTGACGACCGTTTCGGCCATAAGGAGGAGATGCTGGCGCTACTGGACCGCGCGGCGGAGGACTACCCTTTCGTCGGAGACGACCGCAGTGTCACGAAGGCCGGCGAAAAAGGCAAGACGCTCGACGCCCTCTGCGACGGCACCGGCCGCGTGACCATCAACAAGATCTCGTATTTCGACCGCGTGCCGGAAGCGGTGTGGGATTTCCACATCGGCGGGTACCAGGTCTGCCACAAATGGCTCAAAGACCGGAAAGGCCGGACCCTTGCCGACGACGACATCGCCCACTACCAGAAGATCATCGTCGCCCTCAACGAGACCATCCGCATCATGGCCGAAATCGACGACGTCATCGACCAACACGGCGGCTGGCCCGCCGCCTTCCAGACCGGGGCAGACCGCGATGACGCCTGACGAGGGGACCCCGGAAGAGCTTTCGGTGCTCCACTATTTCGTGGACGAGGCGGGCGACCCGATACTGTTTGATCGCCGGGGGCGCGTTCGGGCAGGTACTCCGGGGTGTTCGCAGTATTTCATGTTGGGCAACCTCGACGTGGAGGACCCGGAGGAGTTGCGCCTTCGTCTGGATACCCTCAGGGCCGAGTTGTTGCGGGACCCCTATTTCAAAGGCGTGCCTTCGATGCAGCCGGAGAACCGCAAGACAGCGGTCGCGTTTCACGCAAAGGACGATAATCCGGAGGTCCGGAGGGAAGTATTCCGCTTGCTTTCGCAATGTGAGCTGCGGTTCTATGCCGTTGTGCGCGACAAGCGGGCCCTCGTGAAGTCGGTTAAGCAGCGCAATCGGAGCGATCCGGCCTATCGCTATAACCAGAATGAACAATACGACAATCTGGTGAGCAAGATTCAACGTTTCGGATGTCGGGGGATCCGAATACACGATGGTCTCATTGGTTCCGTCCGTGTTGATGACACGCAGTGTTTCCGTGCTGAGGTCGTTCGCCTTGGTGTAGAAGAGCACCTTTGAACCGTCCGCGCTCATGCGGAAACAATCGAAGCCCGCATACATGCTGAATTGGTAGTCGCCGGCCACGTGGTCCGTGATGCGCTCGATGGTT
>JAKQQT010000469.1 GCA_029564025.1 Armatimonadota bacterium
ACCAAAGGTTTGGCTTGGTGTATATACCTTATTGTACACCAAAAGGTCGGGTATACCTACAGAGGATTTGTCGACAACGGATTTTACGGCGATGTTGTGTGTCCTGCCGGCGCTTGCGCTAGCCGAACAGGCTCCCCTGCCACCAGTTTTCGCCGGATTCCCAGCGCAGGCTGACCACGTTGCGGCGGGCGACCTCCAGCCGGACGTTCCGCGAACCTGCGCGGTGCAAAGCTGTCTTTGAACACTCCATCGCCAGGCTGGGCGTGTTGTTGTCCTCGCTGAGGTGGGCCAGCCAGACGACCGTCGGGTCGCACTGCTCGCTGTGTTTCGCGAGGGCAGTCGCGGCGGCGGCGTTGCTGAGGTGGCCGACACGGGATGCGATGCGGCGTTTCAGGATTTCGGGATACGGACCCATCGCCAGGCGGCGCGGATCGTGGTTGCTTTCCAGAATCAGCAGTTGCGCGCCGAGAAAGTGGCACGTGATCTCGGGTGTGAGGACGCCTGTATCGGTGACGTAGCACACCTTGCTGTTGCGGTGGCGGAACACGTAGCCCACGGGCTCCGCCGCGTCGTGCGAGGTCCGGAACGAGGTGACTTCCAACTCGCCAATCTCCGCCGTTTCGCCGGTTGGCAGAACGGCGGTCCGGGCGTTACCGATGTACCGGCGTGCGGCTTCCAGAGTGGGCTCGTTGGCGACCACGGGTATCTTCAGGGCACGGGAGGTAACTCCGGCGCCGGAAGCGTGGTCGCTGTGTTCGTGCGTCAGGAACAGGGCGCCGATCTCCGTGGGAGAATGACCCGCGCGTTCAATCCGTGAGCACATATGGCGTGCCGGGAATCCCGCGTCCAGCAGAACGGAAACGCCTCCCGCCGAAATGAGGAAGGCGTTTCCACTACTGCCGCTGGCCAGAGACCAGACTTCCATCCGTTTACTGCTCGCCGGTGACGCTGACCAGCACCGGCGCGGCCTCGATGCCTTCGGATTTCAGCGTGAGGCTTGTGACGGCGAGACCCGGCTTGGGATTCTTCCACGTGTAGCGCCTCAGCCAGGCAGGTTCATCCCAGGCGGACCGGCCGCGCCAGACGGTGGCGAGGTTGCCGCCCTGCCGAAGGTCGGTGAAGGCGAGGATGTTGTTGGCGTACTTCACGGGGATCGTTTCGGTGGAGCCGTCCGACCACGTAACCGACAACCGCGCGACCACATCGTCCGCCTGGGCGACACGGGTGGTTCCCCACAGGAAGTGAAGGGCTTTTGCTTTCCGGTTCAGCGGCACATCAACGGAACGCGGGCGTGCGCCTTCCGGGTCCACCGATCCGGCCAGCCACAAAGGTTTGCCGATTCGGAACTGGATGCCGCCCCACGTCTGGTCGCCCGAAGGCGCTTCCGTCGGCTTGCCTGGTTCCACGCCGAACATGCTCGGCGCGCTCCGTCCCCAGCCCCACATATCGGTGTTGGCCACGCTCGTCAGGTCGACGGTGAATCCCGCGTGAGTCGCGCGGTCCACCGGCCCTTTGTCCCAAAGCGCGAGGAACGCTTCTTCCGGCCGGTAACCGAGCGTTTCCGGGCCGCCTCGCCCGGCGTTCCAGGCGTATTCGGCGGCGACAAGGTACGAAACGAACTGCGGGAAGGAGGGTCCCTTCACAAGATCGAGGTCCATGGACCATCCGGCCCACGTGGTTTGAAGCGAACCCATCGCCTTCTCTTCGGCCAGAACGTTGGAGAAGCGGGCGATGTTGCTCCAGTCGTTCCACGGAGCGCCGATGACCTTGAAGCCTTCCTTGTGCCAGATGCCCACGCTGGGGTACTTCACCGGCGTGCTGGCGTAGTGCCAGTCGGTGATGATGATATCCTTCGGCAGGCCGGCCCGCCGTTTCGCGGCCTCCTCCACGCTGGGCGCGTTGCCGGCGTCGGTTGCCTCTTCGGGGTAGTGCAGGAATTCATCGCCCCAGATCATGGACTGCATTCCGCGTTCCTTTACCCAGCCGTGTACCTTTTTAATGTCCTCTATGATCAACTCGGTGGCGGTTTTGTCACTCCCCTTCGGCGGGAAAACACCGCCGGTGGTGATTTCATCGTGCCCGATGTGGAAGTAGCGCGGCTTGAATATCTCGATGACCTCTTCCATCACGGGGAAAAGGATGTCCGTGTAGACGCGCGTCTGTGCCGGGTCATACTGGTAGCGCTTAACCGGATCGGTGGCGACGTCCAGATTCTTGCCGTTGACGAACATCCAGTCGGAATGGCCGAGACTGTTGACAAGCGGGATGGGCTCGATGAACCGGTTGCGGGCGAGCGCGACTGTTTTCCGTATCTGGTCTTTCGGCGTGGCGCGGCCCTTGTCCCAGATGTCCTTCTGCGTGGACCATTCCGAGAAGTCCACCTGGAAGACCATCGAGTTCATCTTCAGGGGCGCGATGATGCGGGTGAGCATCTTCTGGTGGAACGGCCACGAGTTCGGACCTCCGAACCAGTGCACGCCGCGGAAACCCAGCGACGGCCAGTCGCGGATCACGGCGGGCTTCAGGAACACGCCCTTCGCATCGATGCCGATCAACTGCTTCAGCGTCTGCGCTCCGAAGTAGGCGCCGCGCGCGTCCTTGCCCTGTACTAAAGCCAGCCTGCCGCGCACGCGAAGGGTGTAGGCTTCCGCTTGCCCGGGCATGGGTATCGGGGCTTCGCGCGTCATCGGAATAGCGAGCGGCTGACCGGAGCGGGCGATGGCGATGATAGCGCCGGCCGAACTAGGCAGTTTCGCTCCGGACCGCAGGATTTTCACCGGGAGACCGTATATGTTCTTCAGTTCCTCCTGCAGTTCCAACGCGCCCTGGCGTTCTTCCTGCACCGGCTTGGCGGGAATCACAATCACGGTTCCGGCGCCGAGGTTCATCCGGTCTCCCTTGAAAACGATTTCCTTCGGGCGCGGGATGATCGGCAGGTCAGGCGACGAAGGAACGCGGGCGGCCTTGACGGCGGTGATGACCGGCTGACCTTCGGCGGTCGGGGCGTCTGCATTCGCTTTGCGAAGATTGAACCTGTAGGTGACGGTGACGGAGTTGGGTTCGGGACCCATGGGAATCTGGGGCACGCCGATGCCCAGCCAGAAGACGGGATTGCGCTGGGCCCATTCCTGGGTGCCGCCGCGGGCGTCGAACATCCTCAGCGTGCTGTTTTCCTTGTTGCTTCCCTCAACCAGAATCTGCAGTTCGCCAAGCACCGTCTGAAACGTCGCCTGCGACAACAGCGGCATTACCTGGCTTTTCGCCTGGTCGTCCGATGTCGCGTGCCACGGAACCTCTCCCTGTACGGGACCTTTTACGGTCTGCGCCGTATACGGCGCTCCGGCGAGGACGTTTGCGTTGATGTAGCCTGCGTCATACTCCAGTTCGGCAGGTTGGCCTTTGCTGGCGTACTCGACCTTCACCTTGAACGTGTCGTCCTGGCGCATCTCGAACCGGTACTTCACAACGGCATCGTCGGTTTCGTACGTTGCGCCGGCCATCTGGACGTCGCCTTCATTCCAGGTCGTCACGGTGGGACGCTCGTTGTCCTGGTTCAGGTACATGGCGGTCCAGCCGGGCTTGACGATGTACAGGTGCGACTGCCGGATGACGGGCACTCCGCGCGCCGTAAGCGTGATGTTGCGCCCGGCCAGCAGTTGAAAACGAAGATTCCGGGAATTGAGCGTGATGTATTGCGCCGAAGCCGGCACGGCCATCGCGACAAGTAAAGCCGCGGCAAAGAAGCGGGTGAAACCGAGGGTCATAACGGAACAAACCTCCAAGTCCGCCGAACCGATCCGGCGGCGTAAACGTCGATGACAGGAAGAACCGTGCGGTTCTCCATACTCATTGTGTTCCCGGGAAGGTGTTGGGTGTCAGGTGTCAGACCTGGCAGGGGTCCGTACGGGCCCGATCAAGCTGACGGGGTATGTACTGGTTCCTTTGCGGCAACCCATACCGGAGCGGCGCCTCCTGAAAAGTCGTGCGTGCGGCAGATCCACGCTATCCGCTCGATCGACGCTTCCACATAATTGGGCCATTGTTTATGCGTCCACACGAGGTCGGAATGAAGGCTCATCGCCACGTAGAGTGTGTAGAGAGGCCAGAAATCGTCTGGGACGGTGCCACCAAAGTATCCGTCGACCTGCCCGCAGGCGAACGCCGGCCACAGCGGCGCCGCGAAGTGCGCCATCTTGTAGAAGTCGTGCCAGGGATCGCCCCAATCGATCCGGTTGAAGTCGATGACGCCAGTGAGACGGCCAGAATTGATTATTAAATTGCCAGGGTGATAATCGTCGTGCTGGAACGCTACCGGCCGTCCGTTCAACAGGTGAAGGTTGGTTTCCACGTACTGTTCGACAACGTGCTGACCGCCGAACCGCAGTTTCATTTTCCGGGCGGCCGTAACCATACGGCGGTACTTTGCTTCACGATAGTTGCGCCATTTACGACTGATCGGCACATCGACTGCCCCATGCATGCGCCTCAGGACTTCCCCAGCTTCCGTGCCAACGGCGCACTGCGCGGTTTCGCTTATCTCCGGCAATACGTTCTCCGCGCATTCGCCTGCGATATACCGTAGTAAAGTGGCACAGACACCATATTCCGGCACCGATTTGTGGTAGCACGGCTCGGAGCACGGAATCCCTGCCGAATGGAGTTGCCTCAGGACCTGGAATTCCACACCCCTGCGTTCGGTTTCTGACTTGTCGGATAATCGCAACAGGTACACCGGTTCATCGTTTGCGGAAAGGATGAACTTCAGATCCGTAGAGAAACCTGCGAGCAGAGGCCTGATGCCCGTGACAGCTTTACAAAGCGGAATGCCGTCGAGGACGCTTTGGACAACGTCGATATCCATCACACCATTTCATCACTGCTCGATGTGTACGTCGTCGTTACGGATTTGAACTCCGCGCGTAAACGACGGCCGCGACGGTTTCCCCGACGGCTGACAGCGAGGCGGCGGAGCATTTGTCCGGCGTGTCCGCCAGGGTGTGCCAGTACGGGTAGGTGAAGTCGATGAGGTTGATGGTGGGTATACCGGCCCGTATGAGAGGCAGGTGGTCGTCCTCGATCATGATGCCGATCTGGTTGCGGAACTGCCGGCTGTATCCAAGGCCTTCCGCTGTTTTGAAAACGGTGTCGCACAGTGCCCGGTTTGCGTCCACCGACCACGATTCGCGGGTGATTTCCAGGTCCGCGTCGCCGACCATATCCAACAGAATACCTTCCTTCGGCTTCACCGGCAAGGGGTTCTTCGCGTAGTATTTGGAGCCGATGAACATATCCTTTGTGTCGGGTCCGTAATCCTCGCCGTCAAAGAGGACGATAATCACCCCCTGGGTCGGGCGCTTGGCCTTGAAAACGCGTGCCAGTTCCAGCAGGACCGCCACACCGGACGCTCCGTCGTTGGCGCCGGCGATGGCTTTCACGCGGTTCTCCGCGCGGCGTTCCAGGTCGGCGGTCGGCCGCGAGTCCCAGTGGGCGCAAAGGAGCAGGGACGGATCTTTGCCGTCGGTTCCCTTGATCACCGCGATGATGTTGTCCATCGGCAGTTTGGTCGAAGGCGGCGCCGTGAAGCGGGCGGGAAGTCTCAGTTTGGAGCGCCATTCCGCGGGCGATACGTTTAACTGGTACTCGAAGTGCTGAACCTGTACGGTGTCGCAGATCTTTTTCAGTTCGGCAACGAACCAGTCGCGACAGGCGTCGTGGGCTTTTGTGCCGGGGACGCGGGGCCCGAACGCGCACTGCCGTTCGACGTGTTTCAGCGCCTCCGCTCCGTCGAATTCGGCCTTGCCTGCGCAACCACCGGTCGCGGTCAGCAAAGCGGTAGCGAGGATGACAGGTACGAGCAGACGAAGAGCGACGGAAGGGAGGAAGTGAATGCCAGGAACGAAAACGAGTGCGGAATCTGTCATTATGCCCCTTCGAGCCCGTACGTTGATCATGTGTGAATGACTTTGGGCGGTACTGGTTCCCCTCCTTTTCAAGGAGGGGTTAGGGGTGGTTGCACAGCCCGAAACCCCGAAAGAACCACCCCCCAGCCCCTCCTTGAGAAGGTGGGGAGCCGAAGCGGTAGACTTAACAGGATATTACCCCACGTTCAGATATCCGATCAAGTTGCTACAAATGATCCACGCCTCTACTTGACGACAATACGGCCTTCCTTGCGCGAGGTCAGCGTGCCGGCCTTGCGGGCGTAGGCCACCACCGCGTCAAGAATCGGGCCGTCGCCCAGCGTCACGGCGGATTTATCCCATATCTGGAAGTAACCCAAAGCTCCGCCGGCCAGGCTGGACACGGTGGCGATGCGAACCTTCTGCGCCGGTTGGACCACCTGCCCGTTCAGCCGAATGTCGGACACACGGTTCCCGGCTCTGGCGGACGTGGTGACCGTGAACCTAATGCCCGATACGTGCAGGAATCCGGCGAAGGGACGCGGGTACATCCCCGCGGACCGTTCCAGAGCGGACTTCAACTGCGCGCCTGTCAGGTTCAGGACTACAATCTGGTCCGTCGGGTCTGTAAGAACGGCCTTGAGGCTTTCGGTATCCACCTGGCCGGATGCCAGGTTGGTGCCGGTGAGCGAGGAGGCCGGCAAAAAAGCGCCGTCCGCGTTGGTGGCGGCCTTCACGGCGTCAACCACGAGGTTGCCGAGGGCTGTTTCCTGGTTGCGCGAGTTCGCGGCGCTGATTTCCTCTGTAGCCTGCGCGACTGCCTGTCCGAACGACGAGGCGGAGGTCAGGATTGCCGCCGCGCACGCCGCAATCAGCAGGCAAAGATACCGGTTTTTCATAATGACGCTCCCCTCAGTTTCTTAGACGGCCCCGCACATTAATGGTTCCGGACGACTCAGGACGCGGTCTCCAGCGGTCGTCCCGCATTGAACCGCAGGAAACCTTCCATGAACGGGTCCAGGTCGCCGTCCATCACACCGATAATGTTGCCCGTTTCCACGCCGGTCCTCAGGTCTTTCACCATCGTATACGGCTGAAACACGTAGGAACGAATCTGCGCTCCCCATTCGATTCTCTTCTGTTCGCCCCTCAGGGCCGAGAGTTCTTCCTCGCGTTCCTTTTCCTTCAGGGCGGCCAGGCGGCCTTGCAGGACCTTCATCGCGGTGGCGCGGTTCTTGATCTGACTGCGCTCGTTCTGGCAGGTGACGACGATGCCTGTCGGCAGGTGCGTGATGCGAATCGCGGATTCGGTTTTGTTGACGTGCTGTCCGCCAGCGCCGCTACTTCGGTAAGTGTCCACGCGGATATCGTCCGGATTGATCTCTTCCTCGGCGCCTTCCGGTACTTCCGGCGACACGCCGACCCCTGCGAAGGAGGTATGCCGGCGCTTGTTTGAGTCGAACGGGGAGATTCGGACAAGCCGGTGAACGCCGCGCTCGGATTTCAAATATCCATAGGCGTATGGGCCGCGTATGATAAGCGTGGCGCTCTTGATGCCGGCCGAGTCGCCTTCCAGTTCGTCCACCAGTTCCACCTTGAAGCCGCGCTTTTCGGCCCATCGAAGGTACATGCGGTACAGCATGGAGGCCCAGTCATTGGCTTCGGTGCCTCCCGCGCCGGAGTTGATGTCCAGAATCGCGGCGGCGTTGTCGTACGGACCGGAGAGCATCGTCTGCAACTCCAGTTCGTCGTATATGGACCGCACACGTTTGAACTCGGATTCGAGTTCGGCTTCGGCCGAAGGGTCCTCCTCGGCCATTTCTACCAGCACTTCCAGATCGTCCAGCGCGGATGAGATGCGTGTCCAGGGCGCCACGGATTCCCGGAGGGCGCTCAGTTTCTGCATAAGTTCCTGCGCGGCCGCTGGATCGTCCCAGAAGTCGGGCGCGGCGGAGAGGCTTTCGAGACGGGTGATCTCTTCCTGACGCTGTGTCAGGTCAAAGATGCCCCCTGAAATCGGCAACATCGGCCCTCAACGATTCGAGGGCGCGTTTGGTTTCGGCAACAGTCATATCCAGTACTCCCTTACAGCGCAACAGCGCCATCTCATGATAGGCACGCGCGAAGAAACGGGAGCGGAACCACGGGGCGCCGCTCCCGCGAACAACGTTGAACCGTCAGGATTTGGCTTTGCTTTTGGTAACGGCCGTGTTCATTTCCTTCATGAAGTCGGCATACTCACGATATCCGACGATGCGGTGGACTTCCTTGCCCTTGCTGTCCAGGAAAATGATGGTCGGAAATCCGCGCACTCCATATTTCTTCACGAAGTCCGCGTCAGCCTTGCTCTTCTCCGGATTGACCTTCAGCGCCACGAAGTTCTTTTTAACGGCTTCCGTGACGTCCGGCCTGGCATAAACGTCCTTGTCGAGTTTCTTGCACCAACCGCACCAGTCGGTGTAGACGTCCACCATCACGAGTTTCCCCCCCTTTGCGGCCTGCGACAAGGCGGCCTTTGTGTCGGAGGTGAACTTAACTTCGGCGCGGGCGGCGGGCAGGGCAACCACGGCGACAAGCGCCGTTGCCAGAATCGGCAGAACGTGTTTGAATCTATCGAATTGCATCGATGGTTTCCTTTCGTAAGGGTGGTCGATGAGACGGAATGCCTGACGGATATCACCAGATGGGCACGGCAAGCCTTGCCCCTACCTGATACCTGGCACCTGATACATGACACCTGATAACTGGCTTACGCCCCGTGGCACTTTTTGAATTTTTTACCGCTTCCGCAGGGGCAGGGATCATTGCGCCCAACGGCGATACCTCCACCCATCGCCGTTGCGGCTGTCGCGCCTCCTGCCATTGCCGCGGATCGGCCCGCGGAGGGCTGAGCGTCGCCGGCGCCGACTTCCACCGGATTGTACAGCTTCCTGGGCGGCGGAGGCGCTTCCTGCTGAACCTGCACGCGGAAGATGTATTTGACCACATCGTCCGCGATGCTGGCCATCAGGCCCTGAAACATCTCGAACGCTTCCTTCTTGTACGCCACAAGCGGGTCCTGCTGGCCGTATGCCCGCAGGCTGACGCCTTCGCGCAGGGCGTCCATCGCCGCAAGGTGTTCCACCCACTTGGTGTTGACCACGTGTAGAACCACCCAGCGCTCCAACTCCCGCATAATCGGACTGCCGACATGTTCCTCCCGTTCCCTGTAAAGCGTATCCGCAATGTCCCACAGAAATTGGGCAAGTTCCTCGTTGGATTTGTCTTCCAGATCCTTCGGTTGGGCCTTCAGTTCCAGCGGGAAATAAGTGTTCAGGTAGTCGAACAGGGCGTCCAGTTCCCACTGCGATTTATGGACCTCGGTGCTCGCGTACAGGGACACGGCGTGATTCACGGTGTCCTGCAGATAAGCCAGTACCGTGTCGTGCATGTCGTGTCCGTCCAGTACACGGCGGCGTTCCGAATAGATAACCTTCCGTTGAAGGTTCATCACGTCGTCGTATTCCAGAACGTGTTTACGGGTGGCGAAGTTGTTTTCCTCCACACGTTTCTGCGCCCGTTCGATGGCCATCGAAAGCATTTTCGCTTCGATGGGGGCTTCCTCGTCCCACGTGGCGTTGAGGATCGATCGACCTCTGTCTCCGAACAGGCGCCAGAGTTCGTCTTCCAGGCTCAGGAAGAAGCGTGACGCGCCGGGATCGCCCTGGCGTCCGGAACGTCCGCGCAACTGGTTGTCGATGCGTCGGGATTCGTGCCGTTCGGTGCCGAGAACACACAGACCGCCGTACTCCCGGACCTTTTCGGCGCGAAGTTTCCGGTCGGCTTCCAGAGCGGCTTTTTCCTCGGCGCTCATCAGTTGGGCGTCCTGCTTTTCTGCGTCCGGATCCGTCGCCCCGGCGGATTCCTCGCCTTCCACGTCGGAACCGCCGAGCAGGATATCAACGCCTCGTCCGGCCATGTTCGTGGCGATGGTCACCGCCCCCGCACGGCCTGCTTCGGCGATGATTCCGGCTTCCCGCTCGTGGTACTTCGCGTTCAGAACGTTGTGCGGTATACCGGTTTTCAGCACTTCGGTCAAGCGCGCCTCATCAACGGAGAGGATGCGGGACAGCGACTGCAGGTTCTCCGGATCCATCATGTCGAGTTTACGGCCGAGCGCCTTGGTTGCGGGGCTCAATTTGGCCACCCATAGATCGTCAAGCGGAGTGTTCAGCAAGGCTCGCAGGTCGGATACCAGAGCCTTTTCCAGCCCTTTGGTTTTTGCCAGGGCGTCGTGCAGAACGAGGGTCAGACCCAGAGTCTGCAAGCGTTCGTTTTTCAGCCGTTCGGCGATACGCTCGGAAACCTCGATGGAACGGGTGCCGACCAGAAGCGGCTGGAAGGCGCAGTGGCGTTTCAATATCTCCTGCGTGATGCCGCGGAACTTTGCTTCTTCCGTTTTGTAGATGACGTCCGGGAAATCCTTGCGGATCATCGGCCGGTTGGTCGGAATCACGACGACGTCAAGCCCGTAAATCTTGCGGAATTCGCCTTCCTCCGTCTTGGCCGTTCCCGTCATGCCGGCGAGTTTGCTGTACAGCCGGAAGTAGTTCTGGAAGGTGATGGTGGCGATCGTCTGCGTTTCGGCTTCGATCTTCACGCCTTCCTTGGCCTCGATGGCCTGATGCAGTCCGTCGGAATAGCGGCGCCCGAACATCAAGCGTCCCGTGAATTCGTCAACGATGATGACTTCGCCGTCCTTGACGATATACTCAATGTCCTTTCGGTACACCGAATGTGCCTTCAGGGCCGCTCCGATGTGGTGCATCAGTTCGACGTCGTCGGCAATGTTGCGCACGCCGAGCAGGTTCTCCAGTTTGGCGACGCCCCGGTCGGTCGGCATGGCTGTTTTGTTTTTCTCATCGATTACGTAGTCGCGTTCGCGCTCAACAATTTCCTCCGGAGTCAGAAGCCCTTTCTCCTCGGGGCCGACCCGCTTGCCGCGTTCCAGGCGGGCGACAGCGCGGTCCACCTTGTAGTACATCTCGCTGGAATCTTCGGGCATGCCCGAAATGATCAGCGGGGTGCGGGCCTCGTCGATGAGGATGGAGTCAACTTCGTCCACGATGGCGAAATACAGTTCACGCTGAACCAGTTCATCGTGCGAGAACGCCATGTTGTCGCGCAGGTAGTCGAATCCGAACTCGTTGTTGGTGCCGTAGGTGATGTCCGCGAGGTAGGCTTCGCGCCTGTGGCACGGGCGCAGATGGTAAAGGCGGGGTTCATGTGTTTGCGTCGGATCATACATGAACGACGGACTGCTTCCCTGCTCCGCCGTGCTGGAGGCGCCCTGTATCAGGCCGACCGTCATGCCGAGGGCGTGATAGATGGGGCCCATCCACTGGGCGCCGTGTTTGGAGAGGTAGTCGTTTGCGGTCACCAGGTGTACCCCGTGACCGGCAATCGCGTTCAGGTAGATTGGCAGAGTGGCGACGAGAGTTTTCCCTTCGCCGGTTTTCATTTCTGCAATGCGTCCCTGGTGCAACGCCAGTCCGCCGATCAACTGGACGTCGTAGTGCCTCTGTCCGATGGTGCGCATCGCGGCCTGTCGAACAACGGCGAACGCTTCCGGAAGCAGTTCGTTGAGCGCGTCCTGCTCCGCGTGAAAGATGGCTTTGCGGGCGGCTTCCCTGGCGTCGGTGTCGCCTTCCTCGGCAGTTAACAGGACCTCCTCGCCGAGAGCATTCACGCGGTCGCGCACGCGCTGGCGGAATTCTTCCGTCTTGGCGCGCAACTGCTGGTCGGAAAGCGCCTTGATTTGCGGTTCCAGCGCGTTGATGGCTGAAATCTGTTTCTGAAGTTTGGCAACTTCACGTTCGTTGCTGTCAAAAAGTTTGGTGATGAGTGTGGACATGGTTCTCCGTGGTCGTCTGACCCAACCGGCGCCGCGGCTCGAAAGCACGCAAGGCGAGTGTAAGGGTTCGCGGTTATCGAAAGCCGCGTCTGATCAGGCGACGGCCGGCGGGGCGCGTTTCAGCGTGTGCCGGAAAAGCGGGAGTTTCCTGAGGCGGGAATCCGGTTCAAACCGGACAAGTGACCGAGGCGGGCAAGAACAGGTGATATACAGGCCCCGAACGGGTTGGGCGGCAATCTGCCGACGGGCCGACCGCACGGCGGGGCGGCTCATCGCCGGCATCGCCCGCAGTGATACGACGAACGGGGTCTGAGGCGTCATCGCAAAGACACGCGTCAAAACGGCTTCCGGTGCAAGACTGCCCGGCAAGAAAACCGCGAGCAAAGCGATGATGAGTTTCCTGGTCACGATGTCATTGTATGAAACCCGTCAGCAACCGAGCAATGTTCCCCCGGCGCGCGACCGCCGAACACCGCCTTTCGTCTAAACGTACTGAAACCGTTCGCGGAAGTAATACACGCTGGTTTTTTCGTCCAACGAAAGGAGAAAAGCATGAAACGTTCGTTCCTTGCGGTGGCTGTGGTCTTCGTGGCGACATCTGTTTGCTTCGCCCAGATCGACACCGGCGACGACGGCGCCCGTCCAATGGGCCGCGACCGGCAAACCCCGAGAGTCGGCGGCGCCGCCCGACCGGATACAGCGCGCCGCGCACCGGACCGCATTAACGGTGAGGTCACCAAGGTGGAGGGACCTGTCCTTACTGTCAAGTCGCAAAGAGGACAAACACAGGTTGTGTCAATCCCCTCGCAGACGCCGGTATACAAACCGAACCGTAGCGCCGGCAAGTTGGCTGATATCAAGGTGGGGACGCACATCAACGTGATTATGGGCGTCGATCCGGACGGTAAACCGATTCCCCAGGGGGTGATGCTGGTAAATCCGACCGTACGCGGCGTTATCTCCGCCATCACCGACAAGATGATCGCGGTGAAGGATCCGGCCAACGCCGTGACATCCTACACATTCACCCCGAGAACCCAGTTTAACAAGGACCGCGAACCCGCCATGTGGTCTGACCTTAAGGCGGGCGATCCCGTGACCGTGGAATACACGGGCAAAACGGCGATTATCATCCGCGCCGGACAGATGGGGAACCAGCTGGACGACAGTCCGGTAGACCGACCTCGTCTGCGTGATCGAACCGCGCCTGCCGGTGGGCAGAACGCTCAACCGGGCGACCCGACACGGGCCAACCGCCGACGTCCGGTTCGTACCGGAGAGGGTGCGCCGCCGCAGTAAGGATTCGCACGAGGGGAGTGCGAAAACACGGGCGTCGGACACCCGCTTAAGGACAGACGAAGCATGGATGCGGCTTCGCGCTGTTCGCGGATTGTCCGGCGCCCGATTTCGTCAGGTATCCGATTGTGCTTCGGTGAGAATCCGGTGAAACTGCGGCGAGGTGTTCAGCAGTCGCACTTCCTCACGGCACCAGGGCGTCAACATATCTTCGCGCCCGGCCATCTCCAGCAGTTCATCCCACGTGACCCAGCGCACTTCGTTGACCTCCGCCGGATTTGGATCGGGCGTTCCGGAGGCGATGCCAACGAGAACGGGGCAGGTTTCGTTTTCGACCAGACCGTCACATTGCGCCCGGTAGCGGTAGTCGGGAAGCACATTCGACACCGTGTCCATTGCGAGATTCAGTTCGTGCACCGCGCGGCGGCGGGCGGCGTCGACGGCTTCCTCGCCCGGAAGAGGGTGCCCGCAACAGCTGTTGGACCACTGCATGGGCCACGTCTGTTTGGTTTCACTGCGCTGTTGCAGGAGAACCTCTCCACGCCTGTTCAGCACAAACAGCGAGAAACCGCGGTGAAGCGGCGTTTTCAGGCTGTGGATTTTGTCTTTGCGCGCCAACCCGGTCGGTTCGTTCTTCTCGTTGACCAGCACAACCATCTCTTCGGAGGAGCGTTTGTATTTTCCAAACGGATAGCGGATGATCTCGGCCCACCGGAACAGGCCGAACGTGAAAAAGAACGACAACAGCGTGTACTGAAGAAGCATCGTCACCACGCCGTACTCGCGGAAGCGCCGGTCGGACACCAGGATGTGCGGACGAATCATCCGGAACCGCCCTCGCCGCGACGCCCTGCGGATGAATTCGATGTCCTCATACACCAGGTTTCCGCGCAATCCCCCGATACGAACAGCGAAATCCCGGTTGGTGATGATGCACATGCCGCCGCCCGAGGCTATGAACCACTGCAACACCCGGAACAAGAGGTTGTACATTCCATAAACGATAGAAACCGAAAGCGAGGGTGGAAACGGTCGGAAGGCGGGGCAAGCGGCGTCAATCCGTCGGCGGAGCATTTCGGCCTGGCAGTGGGCGATGAAATCCGGGGGAGCAATTGTGTCCGCGTCCATGAAGAAAACGAGATCGCCCGCGGCGTTCTCCAGGCCCAGCTGGCGCTGAGCGCCCACAGGCGGGCGCCCCTGTATGACGCGGACACTTTCGTACTGCGATGCGATGGCGGCGGTGCCGTCCATGGATCCGGCATCCACAACCAGTATCTCGTCCGGACGGCGGGACTGGCGAAGCAAACTGGAGAGAAGCCGTCCAATGTTCTGCTCCTCGTTGAGTGTGGGTATGACGACGCTGATTGTGCTCATTTGCTGAAAGCCACCACGAAAAAGGCACCCATTCCGACAAGGGCGTTTACCAGGGGAAAGAACCAGTATACCCGGCCTGTCATTGTATCGGCTTTAAAAAGCAGGGCGAGTGCGATCGCCGGGTAAACCAACAACACCGCGCCGTACGGCCGGAACGCAACCAGAGACATAACGATTGCGGCAAAGACCAGCCACAGCACGGCGCACAACACCAGGGAAGCGCGGTGTCCCATTACAGTTGCGGTGGTGTTCAATCCCGCTTTTCGGTCGGCGCCGATATCCGGTATCGCCGAGAAGAGGTGCATCGCGGATGTCCAGAGGCATGCCACGGCGACTGCCTGCCAAGGAACCGCCTGTCCGCTCGCGTGCTGAAAACCGAGGAAGCCCGGGACGGCATAGAGCACATTGGACAGAGAATCGAGGAACGGCCTGGCCTTGAATCGTACGGGAGGGGCGCTGTAAAAGACGGAAAGCGCCACGAAAAGCGCCAGCATCCACCGGTCCTCAGAGGTTTTCTGGAACGCGGCCAACGCCGCAGTCAAGAGGAATGCGATGGAGACGGCACGAACCAGGAACGGTCTTTCCGCCGAGGCAAGAAGGTGCTCCCGTACGGTTTTTTTGGGATTGGCGGCATCGGTGTCGGTGTCGAACAAGTCGTTGACTCCGTACAGAAGAAGGTTGGCCGGAAGCGTGAAATACGCAAAGTGCAACCAGAACCAGCCGGACAGCGAGAGATTCAGGTCCCGGACGCCGATGGTGAAACCGATCAGGTAGGTCCCGGCCAGGTAAAGCCAGAACCTCCATCGAGAGACCTTCAGAAGCAGGGTTAAAGAACCGGGCGGTGTGCTCACGCCCTTCTCCCGATTCCGACCAGGTTGCGGATTCCTGCGGTTATCACCCGTCTTTTGGAGGGCTTTACCCTCTTTTGCAGTACCACCGCGGGGTTGCGCTCGATTTCCGCGGCGGTCATGTCGAACATATCGGCGGCCGTTCTGACGGCGACAAGGTAGCGAGCCGGTATGAACCGGAAACCCTCTTCGGCTTCGCGCTTCCATTGCCGGTAGCGCAGTAACTGCTTTCTCACCAGTTCGCTGAAGATGTCCGGCCACTCCGTGGCTTTCGACAACGTCAAGCCCGGCACGTTGAACTCCGCGAGATCCTCCGTGGGGATGTAGGTTCGTCCCAGTTCCAGGTCCTCTCGGATATCGCGAACAAAATTGATGTACTGGAACGCCCGCCCGAGAAGCGCGGCGCAGGGAAGAGCTTCATCCGGCAGAGACATCACCCTGGCCATCATCAGACCGACAGTCTCGGCCGAGCCGTGCATGTAGGCGATGGTTTCTTCAAGCGTTTCGTATTCTTTCTTCCAGAGATCCTGCGCCATCACGTTGAGGAACGCGTCGATCCAGACCGCCTGGAAACCCCTTCTTTCGGCCAGTTCCACGAAACCGGTGATGACAGGATTTTGGACCACGCCTCCGTTCAGGGCCGTGAGGTAGTCATCGGCAAAGGCCTGGAAACCTTCGGCGTCCTGGGGGATGGAGTCCACATAGTCGTCCGCTGTTCGTACGAACGCGTACAGGGTAACGACGTCGCGGCGCACGGACGGCGGGAAGAACAGACTGCTGTTGAAGAACGTGGTACTTCCACGCCGCATGATGTCAACGGGGAGTTTGTTCATTTTCGGGATTGTTCGTCGGCAAGTATCTTCGAGGCGACCTCGGCGGATATGAGCGCCATGGGCAGTCCGATTCCGGGATGCGTGTACTGGCCCGTGTAATACAGATTATCAACCTTTTTACTGCGGTGCGACGGACGGAAGACGGCAGACTGCATGAGCGTGTGGCTGAGTCCCAGTGCCGTGCCCTTGTAAGCATTGAACGCGCCTCGGAAGTCACGCTGGCTGAAAATGGTTCGACTGACGATACGGTCTCTCAATGGTTCACCGGCGATGTCTTCCAGAAGCCCGACCGCCTTGTCGGAAAAACGCTCACGGGTCTCGTCGTCGTCGTCAAGGGCGGACGCAACGGGCACCAGAAGGACCATCGTCTCGCAACCGGGCGGGGCGACGGAAGGATCGGTCTTGGTAGGACAGCAAACGTAGTACGAAAACTCCTCGGGCCAGGCGGGCGCCTTGAAGATCGCATCGAAGTGCTTCATCCAGTCGTGCTGGAAGGACAGGGTATGGTGAAGAACGTTCGGCACCGGCCCGTCGAAACCGAGATAGAGCATCACCGCGGAAGGCGCCATCACGCGTTTCTTCCAGTAATCCTCGCGGTACGTCTGATGAGGCGGCAGAAGCAGATCGATTTCCGAATGGGCGTAGTCCGCGCTCATCAGCACCGCATCCGCGGGAAAACTACTCTGGTTCGTCAGGATAGATTCTAACCTGCGCCCCCGTACGCCCAGCCTGGTCACTTCGTGATCGAAGAGGAATTGTACGCCCAGTGATTCGGCCAGTTTCCTCATACCTTCCACCACCGAGCCTATTCCGCCGACGGGATACCAAACGCCCATGTTGAAATCGACGTGCGAAAGAAGGGAATACAGCGCGGGCGTGTTGGCCGGCGATCCCCCCAGAAAGACCATGCTGTACTGAAGAATCCGGCGCAAACGCTCGTCCTTGAAGAAGCGGGAGGCGTACCGGTCGATGTTCTCAAAGACGTGCAGTTTCCGGCCTTCGGTCATCGTTCGGCGGGTGAAGAAGTCGAAGATGGACCGGTAGTCCTTGTAAAGGAACTCGTTGATTGCCGCGTCGTACTTGTAGGCGGCGATCCGGACGTACTCCCTCAGTTTCTCACCGGCGCCGGTTTCGCAACTCTCAAAAAGGGCGACGTTTGCCTCGAAATCGGCGGAGATATCCACGTAATCGTCCCGTCCGAAGAAGATCCGGTAGGAGGGGTCGAGCCGCACTGTCTGGTAGTAATCTTCCGGTTTCCTGTCAAAATGCGAGAAGAATCGTTCGAAGATATCCGGCATCAGGTACCAGGATGGTCCCATATCGAACGTGAAGCCGTCTTTGCGGTACACCTGCGCGCGACCGCCCGCCGAAGCGTTCTTCTCGAGGACAAGAACTTCGAATCCCTCACGAGCGAGCAGGGAGGCAGATGCCAGACCGGAAAAACCGGCGCCGACCACCACCACGCGTTTACCGCTTCCCGAATGAGCAGAACCTGCCATTGATGTCCCTTCGCTATGTTATTAACAGGCTGAGGACGCTATCCGTAATCCATACACTGCATCTGCCGGCGACGTTGCATTGATTCAGCCGCGAACAACCCGGCGCGAGAGCCTGCAATTGAAACGAACGGGCGCCGGAAATCGCGATAAACATGACGTTGCGATATCCGCCGCCCGTTGATAACGGCCCGTGATGAAGTCGTCTGTTAAAACAGACTTCCCCTTGCCCTGCCGACTACTTCCAACCTGTGGATGGTAATCTGGCCGTTGGGGTCGGAGCACTCGCCCTGCGTGTATACACAGGCCGCCGAGTTGGCCGGCCGCGACAACAGCGCTTCCACAACGACCCTGAGTGGCTCCACGTTCTGTCCCTGGCCCTTCAGCAGTTCCACCGTACCCTTGGCCGGGATGGTGACGTCCAGAATCAACGGCGCGTCGGTGTTGTCCGGTGGGCAATTGTTGAGGTCCGCGGCGAGCGCGGCCCACAGGCGCACGCGAACGGGCGCGTTGGCGGAGTTGGTGGCCTTGTACGTCAGGTAGGCGTAATCGACGCCGCCGTGGTACTTGTCGTACTTGTCGCGCACGTCACCTGTGATGACGATGTCGAACGGAAGCGGTCCGATGGGGCCGCCGGTCTCCGAAATCGTGGTATAGGTGGATCCGTGGTTCCGGTCCGGAATCAGGTTCTGCGTGAAATCGAAACGCCTGGTGGTCACCTGCCTTCCCAGCGTGCAACCGGAGAGGGCGACGCAGGAAAGCGCGGCGAGAGCGGCGAACATTCGGTAAGTCATACGGGTGTTCCCTCGAGTGTGCGTGTCGGTCGGCACGATGCCGTTCTTAATTGTACTTTACACCGAAACCCGTTGGGAAGTGGATATGAAGGGGAAGGGGCCCATACGGGCCCAAATGGGGGCCCGCAAGGGCCCCTGCCATGCATCGGCCATGAAGTCAGACGGTAACGGGGGCGGCGGCCGGCGTCTTCACGCGCTGGATGTCGGCGCCGAGGGACTGCAATTTCTCAACCAGGCAATGATATCCCCGGTCGATGTGGTACACGTCTTCAACGACCGTTGTGCCTTCGGCGGCCAGTCCGGCCAGCACCAGGGCCGCTCCGCCGCGAAGATCCTCGGCCTTGACGGTGGTTCCGCGCAGTGTGGGCACGCCCATGATCGCCGCGAGGTCGCGGTCGTGTGACAGATGGCCGCCCATCTTCTGAATCTGGTCCAGATAGCCGAAGCGCTTGTTGAACAGGTTTTCCCGGATCAGCGAACAACCTTCGGCAATGGAAAGAAGCGCACCGAACTGGGGCTGAAGGTCGGTCGGGAAGTACGGGTACGGGTGCGTGATGATTGTGGTGGCTTTGGGCTTCTCGGGCGCCTGGATGTGTACGTTCACGAGGCCGCGCTGAGCGGTGGTGTCGTCGCGCCCTTCGGCTTCGAACATCTGGGCCAGCGTGGAAGCGCTGTGCGGTTGCGGGGCGCCGCCAAGGGTGACGATGGCGCCAATCTGCGAAAGGGTGAGAAGGGCGGCAGTGAGGTGTTCCACAACCACGTTCTCCAGCGTTATTTCGCCCCGGGTCATCGCCGCCGCGACGGCAAAGGTGCCGGCCTCGATGCGGTCCGGAATGGCCTTGTAGGTTGTGCCGGTCAGCCGATCCACTCCCTCGATGTTGATCGTCGGGGTACCGGCGCCGTGGATACGCGCGCCCATCAAGTTCAGCATACGGGCCAGGTCGACTATTTCGGGCTCAAGCGCCACGTTGTCCAGCACAGTGTTGCCGGGCACCAGGCAAGCGGTGGACATCAGGTGCGTTGTTCCCGTGACGGACGGGCTGGGGAACCGGTAATATGCCCCGCGCGGGTTGCGAGCCACGGCATGAACCGCGTTCAATTCCTTCACTTCCACGCATTCGATGCCGAGAGCGTTCAAGCCGTCGATATGGAAATCGAGCTTGCGATCTCCAAGGTTGCATCCTCCGGGCAGGGGAACCAGGGTTTCACCGCAACGCATTGCCAGAGGGCCGAGCACGTTGAAGGATGCGCGCATCTGGCTGACCAGCGTCGCCGAGGGAGTGTTGCACGTGATGCGGGAAGGATCGATAACCACGGTTTCAGCCGCTGTCCATTCGATTCTGCAACCGATCTCCTCGAGGATATCAAGCATCATCTCAACGTCGCCGATAGGGGGAACGTTGCTCAGCGTGATGGGTTCGGAGGCCGTGAGGCCGGCGGCGATCAGCGCGAGCGCGGAGTTCTTGCTACCGTTGATGTGGACGGAGCCCTTGAGTGGAGCGCCGCCGCGGATGATGAACTTGTCGGTGTTGTCGGGCATGATGGATGAAACCTGCTTCTGTATCGTGTGTATGAATGCTGTGTGAATGAATTGGACCGCAACCGTCAGGCCCGCTTTCCGGGCTGGCACACGGGATAACGAAAGGATTTTGGGAATGTCACCGGATTCCGGCGGAAATCCGAGAAGTTTTTCGGTGTTTCTATCACGGCGGGTGATTTGAGTATCGGCGCGCGTTCCGGTGTCCTGGAAGCCGGGCGCCGTGTCTATTTGTCTGACACCCGACGGCGTTCGGGTTTCAGAGAACGACGCGGCGGTGTTAAAATGACCTCGTACCGCTTGGGGCGAGTGGCGGAACGGCAGACGCAGCGGACTTAAAATCCGCCGGGGTAACCCATGTGGGTTCGAATCCCACCTCGCCCACCACATTCGTTTCCAGGCCGGCAAGACCGGGCGAGTCACGACAAGTCCAATGAAAAGGTGGTTGCTACGACTATGAGCGCGAAGAAAAAAGAGATTGACTCGGTGGCCACGGCGCCGGCTCCCACTTTGAAGATGGGACACGCCGAAGGAGTGACGGAACCGGCCGAATACGACGCCGTGCAGGCGGAAGTCCAGGCCCTTCTGCAGGAGGGCGCCGAGATGCAGGCGGACATCGCCATCGTTGGCGGCGGTCCCGGCGGCTACGTGGCCGCCATCCGCGCGGCGCAACTGGGCGCGAAGACCGTGCTCATCGAGGGCGGCGCGCTGGGCGGAACGTGCCTGAACGTCGGTTGCATCCCCACCAAGTGCCTGCTTGCGTCGGTGGAAACGTACCTGGACGTGAAGAACGCGAAGGAAATGGGCGTGCTGGTGGAGAATCCGCGCCCGGATTACCCCGCCATGCTCAACCGCACGCGCAAGATTGTGGACGGACTGGTGAAGGGCGTCGACTTCCTGATGAAGAAGAACGGCGTGACTCTGATCAAGGCGATGGCGCAATTCGAGGACGCCCACACTTTGGTCGCCGGCGGACGCAGGATCAAGGCGAAGAACGTCATCATCGCCACCGGCTCGCAGGTCGTGAAACTGGACATCCCCGGCCTCGGCGACGACTACATCACCAGCGACACTGCTTTGGAGATGGAGACACTGCCGAAGAGCATGGTGATGCTGGGCGGCGGTGTGATTGGCATCGAGTGGGGAAGCATCTACCAGCACCTCGGCGTGAACGTGCATGTGGTCGAAATGCTCCCGAACATCCTGACCGGTGTGGAGCGCGAATGCGCGGCCGAGTTGGAAAAGAGCCTGAAGAAGGCCGGCATGAAAATCAGCGTCGACTCGAAACTGGTGCGCGTCGAACCCGGCGCCAACGGCTTGAAGACCTTCGTGCTCGAGACCAAGGACGGAGAGAAGAAAATCGAAGCCGAAGCCATCTTCATGGCTGTCGGTCGCAAACCGAACCTGTCGATGAACCTGGACGCCGTGGGTGTCAAGACCGAACGCGGCGCTATCGTGGTGGACGACCACCTGCGGACGAACGTGCCGGGCATCTTCGCCATCGGCGACTGCGCCGGCCGCCTTTTGTTGGCTCACAAGGCCAGCGAGGAAGGCATCATTGCCGTGGAAAACGCGATGGGCCACGACCGCGCGATGAACTGGGACCTGATTCCCACGTGCGTTTACACCTCGCCCGAGGTCGCCAGCGTCGGCCTGTCGGAAGAGGACGCCAAGGCGAAGGGCTACGACGTGAAGGTCGGCAAGTTCCAGTTCCGACCGCTGGGCAAGGCGCAGGCCATCAACGCCCGCTCTGGATTTGTGAAGTTCGTGGCCGATGCAAAGTACGGGCAGATTCTGGGTTGCCACATCGTCGGCCCGCACGCGGACGACTTGATCGCCGAAGCCGTCATCGCGATGGCGGCGGAAGCGACCATCGAAACCATCGCCCACACCATCCACGCGCACCCCAGCCTTCCCGAGGCCATGATGGAAGCCGCGTTGGCGACGATCGGCGAGGGGATACACTCCTAGGATTCGGGGTTCAGGATTCAGGATTCAGGCCGGCCCGGAGGATCCGTAGAATTCGTAGGGGCGATTCACGAATCGCCCCGGGGGACTGTCATTCTGAACGAAGTGAAGAATCTCACATCAAACCCGGAGATTCTTCGTCCATACGGACGCGGGTATGGGCGCTGACGCTCAGCAACTGTGTTGATTTGTCAAGTGTTACTGATCATTGAGCTATGCCCGTCAGGGCAATTCGATTGGTATCCCAGGGACGTCGTGTAGCTATTATCACGTTCAGCGTCGTGAGTAACTTGCGGATACAGG
>JAKQQT010000489.1 GCA_029564025.1 Armatimonadota bacterium
ATTTGTAGGCCCACGGAACGAACCCGCCGATGGAGCACAAGCGTTGCCCATCGTTCTGCTTCGCCACCGACGCCAGCAATCGGCGGAGCGTGACCGCGTCCGTTCCCGGTTCCTGTTCGGGATCATCGGTGGCCGGTTCGTCGTCGTGCGGTGAAAGGTCGAAGAAGAACGCACGGTTCGAGACGAAGTAATCGTGGTTCGTCAGCGTGTGATTCCAGAAATCGGAAGCCTTCGGATTCGTCAGCCAGGCCGCGTCGATCGTGCAGGCGAGGGTGGCCGTCCCGCACAGTCCTTTATCCAGGTACCGGTAGATCGCCCAGCGGTACGCATCGTTTTTAGCGCTGTTGGAAGACGGTTCACCGGTATCGGGGATCGTGCCTTTGCCGGTGAACATCGGCGATCCGTCCGCGTTGAACAAGCGGCGGACGACGGGCAGGCCCATGCCGGTCAGGAGTGTGTAGAAGGAACCGGGAGCCGGATCATACCGAACGGCGACGAGGTCCTCAACGCCGGCGATGGTGGAGGCGACGTTGCTGGTGGCGGGTACGCGTTCGTCATAAACGACCAGCCCGTTCACGCGCGAACGGTACAGTGCGATGAGCGACGGGAAGTCCGGGATGACCTCCACCTTCTCCGACTCCAGCCAGGCGCCCGGCGCGCGCAAGCGGTTCAGCCAATAGTCGTCCAGTTGGATATTGCCGGCGTACCGGTTGGTTACGGCGCGGAGGTAAAGGTCGGGGCTGGGGCGGTTGACAATGCCCTGCAAGGTTGCCACGGCGTGCACAAGGTCCCACGCTTCCCGGACGGGAAGATTCGCGGCGTATGTCAGGTCGAAAAGGTGCATTCATCACCTCGAACAACGGAGAATCCGGCGAACAACGAATAACAGCGCGGAGGCCGGTGTTAATTTTCGGCTCATTCGTGCGTGTCCCTTCGCCTATTTTAGCCGAAAGTGGAACCTTTCCCGCATATGTCGTACACTCTCAGTGTACGCACGTCGATCCGCGTCGGCTCTACCGCCGCGCGGCCTTCGTAAAGGAGGATCGTAAACGGTGAAACTATTTCCCGTTCTCTCCCGCCTGTTCGGCCTCTGGCTTGTTTTCACAACAGGTCTTGCAGGCGTCGGAGCCGTTCCGGGCGATCCCGGAATCAGTCCGCGAGACACTCTTCCCCGGCCGGTGTATGTTTTGCCACCGGGCAACCAACCTTCCATGGTCTGCACACCCGGGTCGCCGCAGGCGTCACTGGCGCCGGTTGTGGTCGGAAAGAACACCGACAGTAAACTCAACCCTTACCTTCGCGACAAAGTATCGCGTTTGCGCGAGGCCCGGTCCAGCGGAACCCTGACGGACGGTCGGACATTCTCCGACAACATCGTCCGGGTGCGTCGCGACGGCGCCGTGGAAGTCTACATCACGGTGTCCGAGTATGACGAGGCGAAACTGAACGCCTTGCGCGACGCCGGATTCGAGTACGAGATGTCCGTCACCGCACCGACGATTGTTCTGCAGGGGTGGCTTTCCCTCAGTGGTGTGGCCGACGTTGAGCGATTGGACTTCGTGCGATGGATCACTCCGCCCGGCTATCCCGCCGTCAACTCCGGCAGTGTCACTGCCCAGAGCGACACAATCATGAAGACGTCCAATGTGCGGAGCACGCTGGGAGTGACAGGCTCCGGCGTCCGCGTGGGCGTGATTTCGGACAGCGCCGACCAGCGCTCCGAGGCCCAGGCAAAAGGCGACCTTCCCTCCGATGCCAGCATCTACCTCGGCAAGGTGAACACCGGAACCGATGAAGGCACCGCGATGATGGAGATTGTGTACGACATGGCGCCGGGCGCCTTGCTCGGTTTCTACGGACCCTCCACCAGTATCGACATGGCCGACGGAATCACGAACCTGCGCACCAACGGGTGCAAGGTTATCGTGGACGACCTGACGTTTTTCGACCAGCCCTGGTACGAGGAAGGCCCGATTGAAGCTTCGATCACGGCCAACACCTCGGCCGGTGTTGTGTACGCCACCAGCGCCGGCAACATGGCGCAGAGCATGCGCGTGACGACGTACAGCCCGACAACCGCCACAATTGGCGGATACAGCATGAACGTCCACAATTTCACCAGCCTGACCCCTGGCGTTCTGGCGCACCTGATGCCCGTGTATCTGCCTGGCGGCGGCGCACAGACGCGCGTAATGATGCAGTATGACAGCAAGTGGGGCGCTCCCACCGACGACTATGACCTGTATCTCACCGATTCGACAGGCGCAACCGTTTATGGCGCCTCGGCAACGGAACAGGGATCCGGAAGCGGTCAGAATCCCTATCCGCTCGAGGATATTGTCATCACAAACAGCGGTGGCGCCGGATGGGCATACGTCGTCGTCAGCCGGTACAGCGGCGTCACCAGGAACTTCAAACTGCTCGTTTTGACCGGCCAGATAGACGTGAACTACAAGACCACGGCCGGAACCATACTCGGCAACAACAAGGCCAAGGACGCTTTGTCGTGTGGGGCGATAGACGCGGCTGATCCCGGCAATGTGAACATCGAATCGTTCAGCAGTCGCGGGCCGTCACTCATCAGCTACCCGAGTTCGCAGACGTGGAACAAGCCGGATATCACCGGCATCGACGGGGTTTACGTCAGCGGCGCGGGAGGTTTCGGTCAGGTGGTTTCCGGTCAGACATACCGTATTTTCTACGGCACGTCCGCCGCCGCTCCCACGGTAGCCGCCGTCGCGGCTCTTGTGCTCAGCAGACAGCCGAGCGCTACGCCCGCTCAGGTGAAAACAGCCATTACGTCCACGGCAAACGATCGAGGCGCGGCGGGGTACGACTACACATACGGCTACGGCCTGGCAAACGCTTTGAATGCCGTGAACAGCGTGGCCGTGCCCACCAAACTGGGCTTCACGATGCAACCGGGCGGAGTTGGCGCCGGCGTTCCGCTGGCTCCCCAGCCGGCGGTCGCCGCGCAGTATGCGGACGGCACGACGGCCACGGGCTACACCGGAGCGGTAACCATCGCCATCAAAGCCGGCACCGGAACAGCAGGCGCCGTGCTGAACGGGACCAAAACGGTGAATGCCGTCAACGGAGTGGCCACATTCAGCGGGCTGAACATCAGCAAGGGCGGGACCGGCTACGTATTGTCCGCCACAAGTGGGTCATTGACGGCGGCCGACAGCAACCCGTTCTCGATTCCGTTCCCGAAAGGCGACCTGAACCTGGACGGGGTGTTCAACCAGTTGGATGTCGCCCTGGCCGGACGCGTTTGGGGCGGCCTCGCTACATTCCCGTAATCAACCTTACGGATACCAGAGCAAGAGGGCCGTCCGGATGGACGGCCCTCCCGTTCATTGGCATCAGCAATTCAGGCGACCATTCGGGGTATCACGCCCCTTATCAGGCGCTCAAAGTCGGCGATCTTCGATTTCACCGAGGTCAGGACCTCAACGTGGTCAATCGAATCGGAAGCGATTGATGAATTGGTGAGGCACGAGATGCCCAGGACGCGCATACCGGCATGCCGGGCGACAACCACCTCCGGCACCGTGGACATACCGACAGCGTCAGCGCCTCCGGCGGCCAGGAACCGTGCCTCGGCAGGGGTTTCGTAGGCCGGACCCGCCACCATCACATACACCCCTTCCATCAGTTCGATGCCCAACTCGCGGGCGGTATCCCGGGCCAGTTTCCTGAATTCCGGGTCATAAGCATCGTGCATATCGGGAAACCGTGTGCCCAGGGTGTCGTCGTTCGGTCCCACCAGCGGATTCACGCCGACGAAACCGGGTGTGTTGATGTGATCCGAGATGAGCATCAAGGCGGGCGTCTTCCACGCCGTGTTCAATCCTCCGGCCGCGTTTGTAACAATCAGGCTATCGGCGCCCAACGCGCGCATGACCCGTATGGAGAACGTGGCGGCTTGCGGCGAGTGCCCTTCATAGAAATGGGCCCGGCCGGACAATACGGCGACAACCACGCCTTCCAGCCGGCCCATCATCAAGTGTCCCTGATGGCCGGGAACGACAGGCACCGGAAAGCCAGGGATCTCCGCATAGGGGATCTTCACTGCTTCCTGCACGGCGTTCTCCAGGTGATTGAAGCCGGAGCCGAGGACGATGGCGATGCGGGGAACCAGGCCGGTGGCTTCACGTATTTTGCCGACGGCCCGGGCAATGGTTTCTGGGTGGTGGGACATAGGCGCATGGACTCCCGGGAAAGGAACGGACGGCCCGGGTGAGCCGTCCGTCCAGAAAGCGTTATTCCAGGCCCGGCGGTGGTGGACCCGGCGCGGGCGGCATCGGAACCGGCGGATGCTCAGGGCCGCCGGTAACGGGCGTCGGGGGAACGGGTTGCATCGTGGGCGGCGGTCCGGACATCGGAGCATTCAATCCGCCGGCCATCGGCGAGCGTCCCGGCTGAGGATTGAGAGTCTTTATCTTCTCTCTCTGAGCCGGTGTCAGTAACTGTTTGTAGGATTGCGCCAGTTTGATGTCGGACATCATTTCCTGCGCGCGCAAACGGTGCAGTTCCTGAACCTTGGCTTCAACCTTGATCATGTCGGGGTGGTCGGCCCCGGTCAGGTCGCGCAGTTCCTGCTGGATTTTGCGCTGGGCTTCCATGCGTTCGCCGCGTGTTTTGAACGAATCCTGTTGCAGGGATTCGATCTTCTTCATTTGTTCGTCGGTCAGTTGAAGTTCCTCCTTGTTGGAGGTAATCAGGAACTGCATGTAATTGCCCTGAAACCCCAGGGGCGCCTCGAACCGGAAGTTCGACGGCGGAGGCGGCGGAGGGGGTGACGGCGATGGAACGACTTGCGGCACGGGTGAAGGCGGATTCTGGGCAACAGCCCATCCGCCCAGGGCCAGCGCCAGGGCGGCCGGAGCCAGGTAACGGACTTTCATAAACGTATCCTCCATGGTCCTTGCGGACGGCTTCTAACGTTTATCAGACGTCCGGCGCGTCGGAAGGTTGCAGTGGCCATACCTCGACCGGCGCCGGTTCCAGTGACGCGGGAAGTTGGAAGTTTCCCACGGCGTACGGTTGCATCTTTCCCGCCAGATCGGCGGTTACCCGGGCCTTCACGACGATTTGCTCGGGTGTGTATTCTACAGACTCGACCTTGCCGCTTTCATAACACTGCGTCAGCAGTTCACTGCGATTGTACGGCAGGTGCGCCTCCACGGGCGTCAACAGGGATGAAACGACACGGGCCACGGTGGTCAGCAGTTGCTGAAGACCGTCACGCTTTGTGGCCGATATGTAAACGCTGTTCGGCGTGTTGGCAACGGTGTGGCGCAGTTCATATTGATCGGTCACACGGTCGCTCTTGTTGAACGCCGTGACGATGGGTTTGTCCTTCGCGCCGATTTCCGCAAGAACGTCCTCCACGGCCCGCATCTGCAAGTCGCGTTTCGGGTGCGAGGCATCCACCACATGTATCAACAGGTCGGCTTCGTTTACCTCCTCCAGCGTCGCGCGAAAGGCGGCAACGAGGTCGTGAGGCAGACGTTGGATGAATCCAACCGTGTCGGTCAGCAGGACAGCCCAACCGTTCGGAAGAAGCACACGCCTCGTGGTCGGATCCAGCGTGGCAAACAGCATCGGGTCCACGAGGACCTCGGATCCGGAAAGCACGTTCATCAGGGTGGATTTGCCCGCGCTGGTGTAGCCGACGAGAGAAGCGGTTGGAAACGGCAGGCGCTGGCGGCCCCGCCGGTGCTCGCCGCGTTGACGCCGAACTTCGCCGAGTTCCGCTTCGAGTTCCGAGATGCGCGAGCGCAGGTGCCGGCGGTCGACTTCCAGTTTGGCTTCACCGAGCCCGCGCGAGCCGATGCCGCCCTGCTGACGCTCAAAACGGGTGTAAAGGTTGCTCAGTCTGGGCAAGGTGTAGGTGAGGTTTGCGAGTTCCACCTGCAACTTGCCTTCGCGCGTGTGGGCGCGCCGCGCGAAAATATCCAGGATTAACTGGGTGCGGTCGACAACGCGGGTGTGAACGACTTCGGCAAGGTTGCGCTGTTGGGTTGGCGTCAGCTCATCGTTCACAATCACCAATTCCGCCTGGTGGTGCTGAACGAGGGCGTACAGTTCCTCGGCGCGGCCTTTGCCGAAATAGGTGGAGACGCTTGGAACAACGCGGCGCTGAACGAACTCGGCGACGGGTTCGCCGCCCGCCGTGCGCGTCAGCGCGGCCAGTTCCTCGAAGTCGTACTCCAGGTCTTCGCGGCCGGTGTCCAGAACAGCCAGGATTGCTTTTTCAGCGGTTGCCACCGCGTGCATTTTTCGTTCGGTGCTCACAGGTCAATTGTAGCGCAACGAAGGGGAGAGTGGTGTCCGGTATACCGACAGGAAACGGGCCGCCCGATTGGGCGGCCCGCGCCTTGGTTTTCGCCTTCAGGCTCTGGAATACCCGGCGGCGATCATTCCAGGTTGCGGCGCCTGTGAGGACACCGCGGAAACCACGGTCAGGCCGTTATTCGCGACCGCTCTTTTTCGATGTTTCCACTGGGCCTGGTCAAACAATCGTGGAGCGTTTCCCGCGGTAACCATGTCTGTACAGTGCAAGAAGCGGGCCGATTGTGAAGCACCACTTTTTACGGTAACCGGCCTGAGCCGGTGTCAAAGAAACGCGCGCGGCGCCGCGGGTGCCATCATTTGACACCTCCGCGCACATAGCGTAAACTATAAGTTGGATAAGGAATCGGGTGCATGCCCGTCGTACGCGCCGGGCCGCCGCACGCAAGTGGAGCGGGCAACCTTTTCACGGCGTGTAGACTTCGCGACGTCCGCGACGTTGCTGATGGCGGCAAATCGTCGCGCCGTGAATCGTGCGCGATGAACAGCACGCCTGATGCGGCCCCCGGTCCTTTCGAAGGTTTTATCGCACGGCGTGTTTGTGTTGCCGGCGGCGGACGTCTCGATTTCCCGCCTCCATCGATGAACAACGGGCATGGCCGGTGCGGTTGCAGGTGTTTTTCCGGGCCTCCCGGTTTCGGCCGGCGCTGACAAGCGCACGATGCTGAACCGGGTGATACTGGATCCCGGGCCGTCCGGGATGTTCTCGATGACGCCGCAAGGTCGTGCACCGACCGAACGGTGTTGCAGGATTCCGACGTTTTGCGCGCCGGATCAGCCCTCGCTGTAGCCGTCTCCGCCAGTTCCCCCCGTTCTCGCGACCCGCGCCGGCTGTTGTTGTTGAAAGAGGCCTGGGCGTGCAGAAAGAGATATTCGTAAATGTCGACCCGCGGGAAACCCGCGTGGCGATTGTGGAGGACGGCTTCCTTGTCGAACTCCACATGGAGCGCGAGGAACGCGTGGTCGGCAGTGTGTACAAGGCGCGGGTCACCAATGTCCTGCCGGGCATGGACGCGTCGTTTGTTGATATCGGCCTGGAAAAGAACGCCTTCCTTTATGTGGGCGACATCCTGACCGACGACTCCTCCGATGAAGGCGACGGCAGGAACCGCGGACGCCGCAGAACCTACTCCGACGCCAAGATACGCGACCTCGTCAAGCCCGGGCAGGATATCCTCGTCCAGGTCGTCAAAGCTCCCCGCGGCACAAAAGGCGCCCGCGTCAGCACCCGCGTCTCCCTGCCGGGCCGTTACCTGGTCTTCATGCCGGACGCGGGGAATGTCGGCATCTCCCGCAAGATAGAGGACGTCCACGAGCGGGACCGCCTGAAGCGGGCCGGTGAACGCATCCGCAAAGAGGGCGGCATCATCATCCGCACGGAAGCAGAGGGCCGATCGGAGGCGGAACTGCGCGACGACTACCGGTATCTGCTGAACGTATGGCACGACATCAAGGAACGGTTCCGCACGGCGCCGCCCGCGTCGGTTCTGCACCAGGAAATGGGACTGCTGTTCCGCGTGGTGCGCGATATGTTGAGCGCCGATATTTTTGCCGTGGTCATCGATTCGCCGGAAGGCCACGAGCGTTCGGTGGAACTGGCCAATGCGCTGTCGCCGGGGCTGGCCGACAAGTTGCTGTTGTACGATGAGACGACGCCACTCTTTGAGGCGTACGGTATCGAGAAGGAGATTGAACGCCTGGCCAAACCCAAGGTCTGGCTGAAGTCCGGCGGATACCTGCGCATCGATGAAACCGAAGCGCTGACCTCCATCGACGTCAACACAGGCAAGTTCGTCGGCGCGACCAGCCTGAACGAAACGATCCTGCGGACCAACCTCGAGTCGGCCAACGAAATCGTCCGCCAGTTGCGGTTCCGCGACCTGGGCGGGATGATAATCCTGGACTTCATAGACATGTCGTCCGCCGAAGATCGCAAGACGGTGATGAGGGCGCTGGACAACGCCTTGAAACAGGACCGGACGCGCACGAAGGTTGCCGCCATATCGCCCCTCGGCCTGATCGAGATGACGCGCAAGCGGACCGGCGAGAACCTGAGCGAAACCCTGCGGGATCATTGCCCTTACTGCGAAGGGCGCGGCACGGTTCAGTCGGCTCTGACAACGGCGGTGCGGGCCGATCACGAACTGCGCGGAATGGTCGCCCGGGACACCAATCCCGCTTACTACGTGTGCATGCACCCGGACGTTGCGGTCGAGTTCATCGGGGAGTGGGGCGGCCCTATACACAAATTGGAACAGGATACCGGACGCGCCGTTTACGCCCGACCCGATCCGAATGCCCACCGCGAAAAGTTTTCTATAGCGCCGGCCGATGTCCCGCTGATGCAGAAGAGCATGAGGGGCCTCAAACCCGGCAAGGTACTGGACTTGACCGTGGAAGCCTACGGCACAGGCGACGACCTCCGTTCCATCGCCTGGCACAACGGCATCCTTGTGGAGGTCATCAACGGCGCCGCCCATATCGGACAGACTTTGCAGGCCAAACTTACCAACGTTTCACGTTCCTATATGATGGCCGAACTGGTTGGAGTGCCGACGCCGCCCGGCGTTCGCCCGGACACCCGCGCCTTCGCACCCGCGCCGTATCCCAAGGCGGCCGTAAAGGCGGATCGTGAACTGCAACCGGAAGAATCGATCGATAAATACTTCACCACCGACCGGGCGCCCCGCTACCGCCGCAGAGGCGAGGAATCCACCACCGAAACCGAAGCAAAGTCCGATAAGCCGGTGAAGGAGCCGAAAGCGAGAGGCGGACGCGCGCAGAAACCCGTAGTAATTGAAGTCGTACCTGTTCCGGCGCCGGAACCGGCCGCAACTTCCGCCGAACTTGCCGACGCGCGTAAACGAAAACGGCGCGGGCGCCGCCGCCACGAAGACGTTCCCGAGGGCGAAACGGTTCTTGTCAGCGTGGAAGCGGAAACCGAAACACCATCGATGGTGTCTGTCGAGACCGGACCGGAGTTCCCGAAGATAACCCTTCCCGTAACAGAGGGGGATGCCGGCGAAGAACCACAGGCGGTGGAGGTTGCTGTGAAGCCTGGTGGACACGTTTTCAAGCGCTGGCCCCGCCGCAGAAAGGGCCGGCCGGGGCGGGATGAACGCGGCGGATCCGACATGATGGGAAGCGACGAGAGCCTGTAAACATTTTCAGTTGGCATCTTGTACACTTCCGTTTGACCTGAGCGCGTGTTTCAGGGTATCCTTATAAACGCTTTGCGACTCCCGCGGATATCCCGCGGGCACGTGCGGTCGAACGCTTGAACTGGAAATAAGCAATATGTACGCGATAGTGAAAACCGGTGGTAAACAGTACGTCGTCCGTGTGGGCGATCGTGTCAAAGTGGAGAAATTGGCGGCGGGTATCGGTGATTCCGTCACCCTCGGCCAGGTTCTGTATGTCGGCGGCGACTCCCCCGTGGCGGGCGCCCCGTGGGTCGAAGGCGCTTCCGTGACGGCTGAAGTGCTGGCCCAGGGCAAGGATGCCCGTATCAAGGGATTCACCTACAAGCCGAAGAAGCACACGCACCGTCGTTACGGACACCGGCAGTTGCATACGGAAGTCCGTGTAACCGGCATCAACGTGTAATGACGCCCGTCCGCCGGAATCGCCGGCGGTTCGCGGTTCGCATATAGAGGGGCAATTCAATGGCACATAAAAAAGGTGTAGGCTCGTCGCGCAACGGCCGCGACAGTTGTCCGCAGAATCTGGGTGTGAAGTTGTACGGCGGCCAGTTGGCCAAGGCCGGCGCCATCATCGTCCGACAGCGCGGCACCCGGTTTTCACCGGGCTGGAACGTAGGCATCGGCCGCGACGACACGCTTTTCGCGTTGAAGACCGGCTACGTGAAGTTCGAAGGGCGCGAGAAAAACCGCCGCAAGGTCAGCATCGTCGAACTGGTGGAGACGGAAGAGGCGACGCCCGTTTCGGCCTGAACCAGATACGTCTTTCCGGTAGAACGCCGGGCGCGCCCGGAGGCCAAGCGCTTCCCCGCCGCGCCGGCGTTCTCCGCATATTTGGGCATCTCTGAACAGCGAAAGCAGTCATCACGCGATGGTCTTCCTCGATGAAGTCACAATCCACGTCCGATCCGGCCGGGGCGGCGACGGAGCCGTGTCGTTTCGCCGTGAAAAGTACGTTCCCAAAGGCGGGCCGGACGGCGGAGACGGAGGACGCGGCGGAAGCGTCATCATCGAAGCGGATGAGCACCGCACCACGCTGATCGACTTCCGCTCGCGGCGCCATTACTTCGCCACAAACGGAAAGCCCGGCGAGGGGAACCGGCGGACCGGCAAGAGCGGCCAAGACCTGTTGATGAAGGTGCCGGTGGGAGTCATCGCCTATGAAGTCGAGTCCGGTCGCGTTCTGTGCGACCTCACGGTTCACGGTCAGCGCGCCGCTCTGGCGAAGGGCGGCATCGGAGGGCGCGGTAACAGCAACTACGCCACGTCCACCCACCAGACACCCCGTTTCGCGGAACGCGGCGAGCCCGGTGAGGACCGCGAGGTCCGCCTGGAACTGAAACTGCTGGCGGATGTCGGACTTATCGGTTACCCGAACGTCGGCAAATCCACGCTGATCAGCCGTATCTCCGCCGCGCGGCCCAAGATTGCCGACTATCCGTTCACCACGCTGGTCCCGAATCTGGGCGTCGTGCAGGTGGAAGAGGATTCCTTCGTGGTCGCCGATATCCCCGGACTCATCGAGGGAGCGGGGCACGGGGCAGGACTGGGGCACCGTTTTCTGAAGCACGTGGAACGGACACGCCTGCTGGTGCATATTCTGGACGTCAGCGGAACCACCGAACGCGATCCCCGGCGCGACTACGAGGTTATCAACGCGGAACTGGCGGTATACTCCGGGCGTCTTGCCGGCATGCCGCAGATAGTCGCATTGAATAAAATGGACGTCACTGATGCGCGCCGGCAAGCGGACGACGTGCGGGCGATTCTGCCTCCCGAAACTCCCGTATTCGAGATATCGGCTGTCACCGGCGAGGGCGTGCGCGAATTGATGTTCCACATCGCGGGTCGCCTGCGCGAGATACCGCGCACCGTTGCGGCGGAAACGGAGGCGGACAGCGTTGTCATCGGTCCGCCCGAACCGGAAGGCTGGGTTGTTCGTCAGGAAGAGGACGGGGTTTGGGTGGTCAGCGGAAAGTCCATAGAGACGCTGATCAGCCGGACCGACCTGGGGCGGGATGAGGCGGTTCAACGCCTCCATCGGCAATTGAAGAGCCGGGGCGTGCTGGACAAACTGGCGGAGAGCGGAGCGAAGGACGGCGACACGGTTCGTATCGGCGAGGCGGAGTTTGATTACGCGGAATGATGACGGGCCCACGATGAAAATCGGAGTTTACGGGGGAGTGTTCGACCCCATCCACTACGGCCATCTGAGGATTGCGGAGACGGCGCGTGAACACCTTTGCCTTGACAGGGTCTTGCTGATACCGTCGGGAACGCCGGTGCACCGGTCCGCTTCACAGGCTCCCGCGGAGGATCGTTTCGGAATGTGCCTTCTGGCCGCGCGGGACAATCCCGACTTCGAAGTCAGCCGGATGGAGATCGATACCAACCAGCCGAACTACACCGTGACGACCTTGCGCCGTATCCGCGAGGCTCAACCGGACGCGGAACTGTTTCTGATTGTCGGCGCGGATGAGGCGCGGATTTTCGCGAAGTGGCGCGAGCCGGATGCCATACTGAATATGGCGACCTTGGTGGTGGCAGACCGGCCCGGTGAAATCGAGCAGGCGCCGCCGCCGGACTGGCCGGAGTGGATCACACGGAAGACCGTGTTCCTGCCTCCGTTGCGCATCGACCTGAGTTCAACGGAAATACGCCGCCGAGTACGGGAAGGCCTGTCGATTCGATATCTGGTTCCTGAGGTTGTGAGGGAGTATATTGAGCAGAAATCGCTCTACTGAACGAGGCGCCGGCCGTGGCGTATGGAGTTTGTTCCGGTTCGTCCTGCTGGGCGCTATCCTTGCCTGCATCGTTATCTTCGGACTCCCGATTTTGAGGGTTGTCACCGGCGGGACGTTGTTCGGAGTTCATTTCACCGACCCACCATTTCGCGACGCCAAAAAGTTCTCGCTCCTCGTTCTGGGTCTGGACGAGCCGGATCGCATCAATCCCGACCTTCCCCGACGTTCCGATACGATTCTGCTGGCTAATGTCGACCTGACGACGAAAATGGTCACAGGCGTCAGTATTCCCCGCGACACCCGTGTGCGTTTGGACGACGGTAACTGGACCAAGATCAACAGCGCTTACTCGGAGGACGGCGTGGAAGGAACGCGCCGAATCGTTCAGCAGATCACCGGCGTGCGGGCCGACTACTACGTTGTGGTCGACACCGCCTCCACGGCGAAACTGGTCGACATGGTTGGCGGGGTGCGTATGGATGTGGACAAACGGATGAAGTACGACGACAACTGGGGAAAGTTGCATATCGACCTGCAACCGGGCATCCAGATGCTGAACGGCGAGCAGGCGACAGGTTACCTTCGGTTCCGCCACGATCCGACCGGGGACCTGGCCCGCATCAAGCGCCAGCAGATGTTCGTGCGGGCCATGGCGCGGCGCCTGGTTTCAGCCGGCAACCTGACCCGCATCGGTCCGATTACCGCGGAACTGAAGAAGCAGGTCAAAACCAATATCAAGGATTCCGACCTGGCTTACCTGGCCTATCAGTTCAAGGAAGTGCCCGGAACTCACTTTGAGTTCAAATCCCTGGAAGGCGGATTCAAGAACGTGCGTGGTATCAGTTACCTCACTCCCGATCACGAAAAGATGAATCAAACCATCAAGTGGGCCTTCCCAGACGCACAGATTCCGGAGGATCAGCCCGTTGACACCCTCTGACAATTCAGAACTCACGCTCAATACGATACTGGATGCCCTGCAGGATAAGAAGGCTGTCGACATCGAGCAGATCGATGTGCGCGGTAAAACCCTGATGGCCGATTACTTTGTCATCTGCACCGCCACCTCGCGCCCGCAGATGAATGCTATCCTTGATTCCGTTCGCGAAAAATTCCGCGACGCCGGGCTCCCGCGGCCGAAGGTCGAGGGCGAAGGCGATTCCCGTTGGTTCGTGCTGGACGCAGGTGTGGTGATTGCCCACGTGATGGCGCCGGACGAACGCGCCTTCTACAACCTGGAGCACTTCTGGCGCAACGCCCCGCTGTTGCCCTCGTGAGTACCAGAGCCGTTATCGTTGCCGTCGCCCTGTGCGTACTCGGCCTCGCGCGCTCCGGAGCCGCGACAACCGCGCCCGTTACCGTCAGCATGTTTTCGACGGGCAATGACGTTTACCAGGTGACCATCACATGGCCCGACGTGCCGGACAAGGCGGTTGCCAGGCAGGCGGCCGCCGAACTGGCCAGGAGGGCGCAGTGGGCCGGAGGTAACATCACCTGGCAGACGACCTCCACCGACAAGCGCATCCCGCCGCAGACTTCCGTGTCTTTCACCGTGCTGGCTCCATTCGCGCAGGGACAGATTCCGATTGAGGCTTTCGCCGTTGCCTTTCGGCAGTGGAAGACGGTCAACCTGGTTATCGCGCACGGCGGGGCGCTGTCCTATTCGGGCAGACCTCTGTACGAGGACAAGGACGTCGCTGTCAGCACGCAGTTCACTGAAGGCACGCTGTCGATGTCCATCAAAGTGAAGAATCCGAAACTGGAACGGATCACATTTCAGGACGAGACGGTAGCTCAGGCGCCCAAACCCGGAACAAAACCTCGTCCAGTGAAGCGCCCCGTGCCCCCGTGGATGTGGGTTAGTCTGGCCGCGGCGGCCGGCGCAACGGTGTGGCTTGTTGTGTATGCCTGGCTACTGCCGGGCAAACCCCGCAACCGCGCCCGTTGAGAAGCGTCCGCATTCAACCGAAAATGGTAGGATGACGGCCCCTTCGGGCTGAATGAGAGCGAGGCGCCATGCGATTACTCCCGTATTTCACGATATCCATCTGTCTGCTCGTGTCGACCTGGACGGTATCCGCGCAGGCGGCCCCTATTCACGCCGCTGTCGCGCAGGGCGATATCACCACAGTCCACCGACTTCTCAGGGAGGACCCTGACGCCCGGATGTCGCGGGACGAACAGGGGAGGACCCCGCTTCATATCGCGGCGGCCTCCGGAAACCTCGCAATCGCGGCGCTGATCATCTCATACCAGGCCGATGTCAACGCGGTAGACAACGAAGGCTTCACGCCCCTGCATCTGGCCTCGCGCGCCAGATCCGCGGAAATTCAGGAACTGCTGGTCAACTCCGGCGCCGATACCCTGGCCAGGGACAAGGCCGGGAACCTTCCCGTTCCGGAGAAGGCGGACGACACCGCGCCCGTTCAACCGACTGTTGCCGAAACGAAGGTCGGCGTCGAGCAATTCTCCGCATCAATCACGCCCAAGGCAGATGCCCTGACCACGAAGGCGACTGCGCTGGGCCTGCTTTCGAGCAGGCTGTTGATCGGCGACGGTGAGGGCGGAATCACCGTTTACGATCCTGCCGGCAAGCGCGGCGAACGCATCGCCTGCCCCATTGCGGCGAAGGATGTACTGCACATTCGCGCGGATGCGGCCGGCATCTGGTGGATGACCGGTGAACCGCGCCGCCTGCTGAGGTACGACGCATCGGCGCGCAAGGTGACGTGCTATGACATCTCCGGAGTTCGCCTGCGGCCGAACGCTTCCGAAACAGCATCGCCTCCGCCGACCTCGTTCGAGTTGTGGCCCGGTCACGTGGTGTTCGCCCGCGCCAACCAGGTTGTTTTCCTGGATGTGGAGGGGCAGATAAAGGCGACCGAACAGGTTCTGCCGCCGGACCTGGCCGGTCAGATACGCCGTTCCTCGATGACGCGCCTCTCCGGCGCTGACAGGAACGGCATCGTTCTGGTGGCGGGTCCGAGTACCGGTGTCACCGAGGCGCTGGTATGGCGGTTGGTGGACGGCAGATGGGGCGCTCCCATCGGCATGCGCTACCAGATCGGCGCGCCCGCGTTCGTTACCCCCAATGCCGTGACCATTCTTACCAATCCCACGGGCCGGACGGAGAAGCCGGTCTCCGCGCCGAAGGGTCCTCCGCGCGAGGAGACGATTGGAGGGTTCTCGAGAATACTTTTCCATAACGGAGATGCCCACAAGATCGAGGCGTTTTCGGAGGCGCCGCGACGGGTGCTGAATGGAACACTGTCGATTTCATCCGATGGGGCGCACGTTTGGTGTGCCGACGGCTCGATTCTTTCGCATTTGGACCTGAGCCTGGGCGGCGCCTCGGCATTCGTGCCGTGGAATCCGCCGTTCGGCGCGGCGGTGGACAAGCACTGGCGCATTGCGGCCCAGGTGGTGGACGGCTCGCGGGTATGGCTTGCCACTCAAAACGGGGTGGTGCGATTCCCGCCCGACGCGCCCGGCGCGGCGGATGGATATGCCGGTTACGTGAAGGTGCCGCTTGGCGAGTTCTCGATGCAACCGAAAACCGCCGCCGAGAAAAAGATTCGCGAGCAGGTGATTGCCTGGCAAGGGGTGCCTTACCTGTGGGACGGCGCGACGAAGCAGGGCGTGGACTGTTCCGGTTTCGTAATGCGGGTGTTTCAGACGCTGGGTATCAAATTGCCGCACAACTCCAAAGACATCGGCCTCCTGCCAGTCGGAAAACGCGTCCGCGACTCGTTACGTTACGGTGACGTGCTGGTGTATCCCGGCCACGTGGGCATCTATATCGGAAACGGCATCACGGCGGAAACGGTGGGCGGAACCGGCGGCAAGGGCGTCAGTTACGACAGTATCTGGTCGAGGCACGATGTGATCGTTCGCCGGTTTCTCTGACAAACATCATTCGTCTTGTTTCGTAGGCAACGGGCGCTCCGGATTGTATGATAATCATGTGATCCTGTTCGGGTTACAGGATTGCGCGCGGTATCGCGGCTGAGCCGGTAAGGAGACGGCATCGCGTTCACCGCAAACCGAAAAACTATATGGACACCTTCCTATGCCAGCCGGCGTTTGCCGGCGGTCTCACGTGGTTAACCGACCTTTCGTCGGCAACCATTCCTTTCGCGGCCATCGACGGCTCCGGTGACATCTGGGTGCGCGTCGGCTGGCTGGCACTGACACTTTTCCTCATCCTCGTTAATGCCTTCTTCGTGGCGGCGGAGTTCGCGCTTGTCAAGGTGCGCCCCACCCTGCTGGACGAACTCGCGGCGCACGGAGGTTCCTCGGCGCGCAAGGCACAGCACGCTGTCGCCCACTTGGATTCGTATATCTCGGCGACGCAACTGGGCGTCACGGCGACGAACCTTGCGCTGGGTTGGATCGGCGAACCGGCGGTATTCGAACTGCTTCACCCGCTTTTCGTATCCATCGGCTTCCCGCAAAGCGCCCAGCGGGGCGTCGCCTTCCTGGTGGCGTTCATCATCGTGACATTCATGACGATCGTGTTCGGCGAACTGGCTCCGAAAACCATCGCCATCCGCAAGTCTCAGTCCATCGTGCTCGCTATCGCTTGGCCGCTGGATATCTTCTATCACTTGTTCCGCTGGCCGATATTCGCCCTGAACAAAACGGCGAACGCCGTGGTCCGCCTGCTTGGAATTGAACCGGCCACCGAAGCCGAAACAGCGCCTTCACCCGGTGAACTTGCCATGATTGTGCAGGGAAGCGCCAGGGGAGGCCAGCTCGCCGCGACCCAGGCGGCCATAGCCAGTGATGCCCTGGACCTGCACGAAAGGACCGCCCGCGATGTGATGATACCGCGCGTGGACATGGCGTATCTGACCACGGCAGATTCCTTCGAGCAGAATGTGATGGCCGCCAATGCGGCCGGTTTCACGCGCTATCCCTTGTGCGATCCCGATGCCGACCACGTCATTGGTATGGTTCACATTCGGGACCTCCTGGCTGTCAGTTCCAAGCCGGGCGCATCCATACGCGACGCCCGCCGCGATATCCTGGTCGTTCCGGAAACCAAAACTCTGGAAAGCCTTCTTCGGATGTTTCAGTCATCGCGGATTCACATGGCGCTGGTTCTCGACGAGTTTGGCGGAACGGCGGGCATCGTCACTTTGGAGGACGTGCTGGAAGAGATTGTTGGAGATATCCAGGACGAGCATCAGCACGAGCGCCCGGCGGTGGAAACGCGGGAGGACGGCGGTTTGACGGTGGATGGCGGCTTGATACTGGACGATCTGGCCCGGGACCACGGCATCACGCTGGAATCCGAGGAAGCCGACACCGTGGGTGGTTACGTGCAGTGGAAACTCGGCGCCGTGCCGGAATTGGGCCAGGAAGTCATTTCCGAGGGTTACATTCTGCGCGTGGAAGCGATGGAAGGCCGCCGGGTGCGCCGTGTTACCATTGAACGGGAAGAACAAGCCGTGTAAGACGTGCTATATTGGGGGCAGAACCGCGCGATCGTAGTGCGCCTGTTGGGAGGTTACCCGATGAAGTCGCCGACTGCTGTCCGTATCGCCTGTGCTGTCCCCCTTCTCCTCTTCGTCTCGTCTGCCTTCGCCGTTCCCATTTTTGTCAACAAGAACGCGCCCGGTCCGGCCCACGACGGCGCTTCGTGGCAAACGGCGTTCACGACGGTGACAGGCGGAATCAACGCCGCAACGGCCGGCCGTGAACTCTGGGTAGCCGCGGCGCAGTACAACGAACGCATCACCATACCGAATGGAGTCGCCCTGTACGGTGGTTTTGCGGGTGTGGAAACCGTACGCGACGCGCGCAATCCCGTGGCCAACCTCACAATTCTCGACGGAGGCACACAGGGGGTAGTCGTCAAATTCGCCTCCTCGGCCGGGGCTTCGACGCGGATTGAGGGCTTTGTGATTCGGAACGGCCGGGCGGAGTGGGGCGGCGGCATTCAGTGCGTAAACGCGTCGCCGACCATCGCCAACAACGTCATCACAGGAAACACCTCAATCGGCGCGGGCGGCGGCATCTATTGTAGCGGCGCGGCCCCCACCATCATCGGCAACGCCATCACGGCCAACTTCGCTTCGTCGCTGTACGGTGACGGCGGAGGCATCTGCTGTGATGAAAACTCCAACGCGACCATCGTGTCCAACGCAATCAAGGGTAATATCGCCAATCAGAACGGAGGCGGCATTGCCGGCTGGAATTCCTCGCCGATCATCTCCAACAACGTCATAGCCAACAACCTGGCGTTTCTTTCGGAGGACGAGTTTGACGCCGGACGCGGTTCTTCGCGCACAAGCATCGGAGGCGGCGGCATTCTGCTCTCCGAACGCGCCATTGAGGACTACTTCCAGGTGATGAACGGGCGGTGCAACGCCGTGGTTGTCAACAACATCATCGCGGCAAACGGGGGGTTCTTCATCAACGGCGGAGCGTGCGTGTACGAGGCCGACGCTTCCACGCCCCTCTTCGCCAACAACACCATCGCGTGCAACAACGGCGCGGGTTTCTGGTGGCAGAATTCAGCGGTTTCCCTTGTGAACAACATCATCGCGTTCAATTCGCTGGGCGTGAACGGCGATCCCAAGGTCGGCAATCCGCCCGCCATTTTGCGTAATAACTGCGTCCACGGAAACGGTCTTCCCGGCGCCCGACCGGCAAACTACCAGGACATGTTGGATCAAACAGGCCTGAACGGTAACATTGCCTCCGACCCGGTGTTTGTGAGCGCCATGTACGGCGACTTCCATATCCAGCCGTGGTCGGCTTGTGTGAATGCGGGTTATCAAACGGTCGTCCAACCGGCCTGGACCGACATCGACGGTCAGGCGCGCACGTCCGGCGGACGCGTGGACATCGGCGCAGACGAGAACACCGGCGTTACGGGAGCACCGGCGCCGTTGATCGTCCGCGTAGCCACGAACGGGTCTGACGCGAACAGCGGCGCGTCCTGGGCCGCGCCGAAGAAGACGGTGCAGGCCGCGATCAACACGGCGGCAATAGTGGGCGGCGAGGTGTGGGTGAAGGCCGGCACGTACAATGAACGCATCAACATTCCTCCCTTCGTGCACGTTCGCGGAGGCTTCGCCGGCAGTGAAACCTCGTCGGGCGCCGCCAATCCCAAGGTGAATGTTACTATTCTGGACGGCCAGCAGGGCGGCAGTGTGGTTGTGATGTCAAACGGCTACCTGGTGACGCGCCTCAGCGGATTCACTGTGCGGAACGGCAAGATGGATTCCGGCGGAGGCGGGGTGCTGTGCCTGGTGGGCGGACCCGTCATCGAGTACAACGACATCACAGGCAACACCGCGCAGTATGGCGGCGGCATCAACGTCTACTGCGGAGTTCCATACATCGCGGGCAACACGGTGCGCGACAACACGCAGGTTATCAACGGCGGAGGGCTTTACGCCAAGTGGTCGACGCCCGTCGTCTACCGAAACACGTTCAGCGGAAACGTCAGCGCAGGCCAGCAGGGCGGCGGGATGTTCGTGGAGTTCGGCGGACTGATGGCCGTGGAGAACGTGATCGAGAACAACCTGGGCGGTGGCCTGTACGCCAAGGACGCGACGGTCGGTGTGGCCAGGAACACGGTGCGGAACAACAACTCGCAGGGCGACAACGGCGGAGGGATGAAGTTCACGTTCTGCGCGGGAACCGTGTCGAACAACGATATCCTTCAGAACTCGACCCAGTACGGCCTCAGCGCCGGCATGGGCGGCGGGATTGCCGTGTTCGGAGCGCCGGAAGGCACCACGCATTTAATGATTTCCAATAATACCATTGCCGGTAATTACGCTTCATTCGGAATGGATTTTGGAGGCGGAATCGGCTATTATCTGCAGTCGCCCGGCCGGCTCACGATTTCCAACAATATCCTGGCTTATAATTCCGGTGGCATTTATCAGGTTTGCCAGAATCCGCCCGGACCTTCGGCGGCTCTCTACCGGAATGCCCTGTATCAGAACGTCAGCCAGGACCTGTTCGGCAACTGGGTAGACCAGCCGTATATAAACCGTTCACCCGGAGCGACCGATATGCAGGGCGTGGACCCGGCGTTTGTGAGCCTCACCATTCCCGACACGCATCTTCAAGCGACTTCCCTGATGATCAACGCGGGGAATGACGCCTACGTAACAGCGGGGGACCTGGATCGGGACGGGAAAGCACGCATCATCGGAACGCATGTCGATATTGGAGCCTATGAATACGGGACACCGCCGGCTTTTACGGCGGCGGACGTTCGAAAAGCGCTGAGGATAGGCGCCGGTTTAGAGAAGCCGACGCAAGCCGATGTTATGCGTTTGAACGTCGCCAACACCGGGACGTCATTCGGGCGGGTGGATGTGGTGGATGCCGCCGGAATAGCGCGGAAGATTGCGGGACTGGACACCAATCCCTAGCGTTCGGCCAGGAATGCCTCAAGTTCGGCCCGGGTGGGGATTCCTGCCTGTGCGCCGAGTTTAGTAACGGCCAGTGCCGCCGCTCCGCACGCGAAACGCACGGCGTCTTCCGGTTTTCCGCCCTCGGCCAGCGCCACGGTGAGGGCTCCGCAAAAAGTGTCACCCGCGGCGGTTGTGTCCACAACATCCACCTCAAACGCCGGGCAGAGGAATGCCTTGTCCGATCGAACCCACAGAGCGCCTCGCGGCCCCAGAGTGATCACCACGGTTCCAAACCCTTTTTCGTTCAGAGCCTTCGCGGCCCGTCGGGCTCCGCCTTCGTCCTCGACGGGGATGCCGGTCAGCGAGGACGCCTCCGTCTCATTTGGGATGATGATATCGACGGCACGGGCGAGTTCGGATGGGACGGCCTCGGGGGCTGGCGCCGGATTCCAGAGGGTCTTCCGTCCAAGGGACTTCGCCAGAGATGCGGCGCGGAGGGTGGACTCCAGCGGGACTTCGTTCTGTAAAAGCACATAATCGGCGTTTCGCAGTGCACCGCGAGAGTTTTTTACATCGTCCGGTGACAGAACTCCGTTTGCGCCCGCGGCGAGGACGATGGTGTTCTGCCCGTTGTCGTCCACGATGATCACGGCGATGCCGGTGGGCGTATCGGGTGTGTCGAAAAGATGGTCCACTCCAACGCCGGCGTCTTGGAAGTTCCGTCGGAGAGTCGGGCCGAAGGGATCATCGCCCACCCGCGCCACGATGCGGGATTCGGCGCCGAGTCGGGCCGCGGCGACGGCCTGGTTGGCGCCTTTTCCGCCGGGCACGTACCGAAGTGAGCGTCCTGTCAGTGTTTCGCCGGGAACGGGAATGCGGTGTGCGCACAGGACGAGGTCCATATTGGCACTGCCGACGACGGTGATGCGAGCGGGCATGCGAGGGTGAATCTCCGAAATCAAATGAAGTAAGGGGCCGCCTTTCGGCGACCCCTTACCGTGAGAGCCATGTGACCTGAAGGATCCTTCAGACTACCGGTCTTACTTGCGGCGACGTCGCGCCAAACCGACCAGCGGTAGCAGGCCGGCTCCCACAAGCGCCAGGCTGCTGGGTTCCGGGATCGCGGCTACGCGAACCGTGATGGCGCCCAAGCGTCCGTCCACACCCGGAGAGGGGGACGGGCCAGGAGCGGCATAGTAACCCGGCGGCAACGTAACGCCGTAGGCCCAGTTCGGTCCGATCGGCTGTGTCACTGGGACGATGTTGATATAGTCGAGGTTCAACATCGCTGATCCGACCCTGGTGGTGCCACTGAAGGCGCCAGTGATCGTGAACAGCCCAGAGGCCATGCTACCGGCGTCCTGGATTACCAGGTCGATGGTAAACGGCACACTGGTCCAAACATCGTCGACAGTGGCGACCGCCGAGTTGAGGCGCAGATTGGCCACAACAATGTCCGTCGTGGTGTCGAGTCCCGTGTTGCTCTGGGGATCCAGAGCCAACTGGGTGCTACCATTGTTCACCGTCGGGAGCAACGGGCTACTGGGTGAAGATGCCGAGTAGTTGAAGGTCACGGCGAAGGCAGACCCAGCGATGCTGAGCGCGAGGCCAACGCCAATTAGACTGGTCAAGAATCTCTTCATAAGACGATTCCTTTCTGGACGGCCCGGTACCCGACCGTCGCGATACTCGTCAGTGCGGGAAACCCGCAATGCCTAGCGCGAGGCATGAACCTCGCATCCATTTGAGTGTGCACAAACCATGCCAACGAATGAAACGCGAATCTTCCGGTTGACCCGTACCCGGGTGCTCCGGCGGATGCCCGCTTCAATCGTTGAACGTCTCCACGCTTGGTGATAAACGTTCCTGGCTGTCGTTTGTGCGGAACACGGGCTTGCGCCCGTTTGGCGTCCACTCACTCAACGATATTATACGCGATTCAGTTCCGCACGGCAACCATTTCGCGTGCGCATAAAAATGATTACCATTTTTGTCACTTCCACCGGTTTTCGCCTATTTGCGGTCGAATGAGACCGGATATGGAGGCGAGAACAGGCGGGTGGAGAAATACCGCTCCGACCGGTCGCATAAAACGGTTACCACAATGCTACCCGGGCCGAGTGATTCCAGTATCCGCAAAGAGGCGACCACGTTGGCGCCCGAGGACGTGCCGACCGGCAGTCCGTACTCCTGCATCAGCCGTTTGGTCATGGTCATCGCATCGTCACTGCTGACCTTGATGGTCTCTTCAATGGCGCTGACGTTTAGGAGCGGCGGAATGAAACCGTCGCCGATGCCCTCGATGGAGTGCATGCAGGGCGCTTCCCCGGCCAGAAGGGCCGATTCAGAGGGTTCCATGGCTACTATCAGTGTGCGCGGGTTTGCCTTCTTCAGCGCTCTGCCGATGCCCATCAGTGTTCCGCCTGTTCCGTAGCCGGCCACGAACGCGTCAATCGGCACAGGTACCTGGCGCAGGATCTCCGGGCCCGTGTAAATCTCGTGGTCCAGGGCGTTTTCGGGATTCTCAAACTGGCGCGGAAGGAAGTAGCGAGGATCTTCTTCCGCCATCCGGCGGGTGATCTCCACGCCTTTCCAGTACTCCATCATGCCCAGTCGCTCCTCGAAGGGCGTCACCTGGCCGCCGAAAGCCTCGATGATTTTTCGGCGCTCGATGCTGGCGTGCTCGGACATCACGATGTGCACGGGATAGCCGCAGGCGGCGCCGACCATGCTCATCGCGATGCCCGTGTTTCCGCTACTGCATTCCAGGATGGTCATACCCGGCCGGAGGTCGCCGGTTTCAATTGCCTTGGTGATGACGTGCTTCGCGATCCGGTCCTTGATGCTTCCGCTGGGATTGAGGAACTCGCATTTGGCGAGGATGCGTTTGTCCTCCTCCTTGAAGTACAGAGGTATCAATGGTGTGTTGCCGATCAGGTTGAGAACGGACATACGGCCACTCCTTGCGTTTTGCGTTCATGATAGCGGGGTGCCTTGAGGGGGAGCGTGTGTCCTAAAATGAAAGCGTGAGACACCACGTTCAGCGCGCCTGGAACAAGGCATGTGCCTTGATGGAGATGGTGAAGATCCAGCATACGGTCTTCGCCCTGCCGTTTGCGCTGATGAGCGCCCTCGCGGCCGCGAACGGGCAGATTCCGTTTGAAACGCTTTTCTGGATCCTCGTGGCGATGGTGGGCGCCCGGTCCTCGGCGATGACGTTCAACCGCATCGTGGACCGCAGGATCGACGCCATCAATCCGAGAACAGCGAACCGGGCGGTTGCGACGGGCGAAATCTCCGTTGCTTCAGCGTTCGCGACACTCCTCATCGCAACCGGTTTTTTCATTCTCGCCGCCGCCATGCTGAACAGGCTCGCTCTACTGCTGTCGCCGGTCGCCCTGATTGTCATCTGGGGATACTCGCTTACCAAGAGGTTCACCCAGTGGTCGCACCTGTTCCTCGGATTGTCGCTTGGAATCGCGCCTGTGGGAGCGTGGATAGCCGTTCGGGGAGAAATCGGGTGGCCGAGTGTGTGGCTGGCCGCGGCCGTGCTCACTTGGGTGGCGGGTTTCGACATCATCTACTCGTTGCAGGACATTGAGTTCGACCGGAAACAGGGATTGCATTCCATCCCGGCGCGGGTGGGACCCGGGCGAGCGTTGATGATATCGGCGTTACTGCACGGGTTGAGTGTTGTGTTTCTGTCGATGTTCGGATACACCGCCGGGCTGAATGCCGTTTACTGGATTGGCGTGGTCGTCGCCGCCGGATTGCTGTGGTGGGAGCACACGCTGGTCCAGCCCGATGATATTACCCGGGTGGACGCGGCGTTCTTCACCGTAAACGGATACGTCAGCATCGGTTTATTTCTGTTCACGGCGGTCGCCGTGTACACGGGAGCGTCATGAACACTGCGAAATCGGAAGTCCTTTACCGGCAGGCGTTGACCTGCATACCCGGTGGTGTGAACAGCCCTGTCCGCGCGTTCGGCGGAGTCGGAGGGACGCCGCGTTTCATCGTCCGGGGCGAAGGCGCCTGGATGTGGGACGCGGACGGCAACCGCTATCTGGACTGCATCGGATCGTGGGGACCGTTGTTGCTCGGCCACGCGCACCCCGCGGTGATTGAGGCTGTCACGCGGACCGCGTCGATGGGCACGACATTCGGAGCGCCGACCGAAGCCGAGGTCCTGTTCGCGGAAGAGATCTGCCGGTGGGTGCCGTCCGCGGAGATGGTGCGCCTGGTATGCAGTGGCACCGAGGCGGTGATGTCGGCGGTGCGGCTGGCGCGCGGTTTCACGGGACGCGAAAAGATCGTCAAGTTCGAGGGTTGCTACCACGGGCACGCGGATGCGCTTCTGGCCGCCGCGGGATCGGGAGTGGCTACTTTCAGTCTGCCCTCATCGCCCGGAGTGACCAGGGGCGCCGCCTCGGACACCCTGCTCGCCCCCTACAACGATGTCTCTGCCGTGCAGAGGTTGTTCGGCACTCACGGATCGGAAATCGCCGCGGTGCTGGTGGAACCGGTAGCAGGCAATATGGGTGTCGTTCCGCCGGAACCGGGATTCCTCGATTCCCTGCGCAAAGTGACATTTGACAATGGCGCATTGTTGATTTTCGATGAAGTGATGACGGGATTCCGGGTATCGGCCGGAGGCGCGCAGGAACTATACGTTATACGGCCGGACCTGACCACGCTCGGCAAGATTGTCGGCGGCGGATTCCCTCTGGCCGCGTACGCGGGCAGGAAGGACATCATGAGTCATGTGGCGCCCGCCGGCCAGGTTTATCAGGCGGGGACGCTGAGCGGCAATCCCGTGGCCGTGGCCGCCGGACTGGCACAATTGAAAGCGATACGGACGATTCCGGATGCGTTCGAACGGCTGGAATCAACCGGCGCAATGGCTGAAGATGCTTTAGGGCGCGCCGCCGCCGACGCCGGGGTGCCCGTTTGTGTCAACCGCGCCGGTTCGATGCTGACCGTCTTTTTCACGCCCGGCCCCGTTCGCGACTACGAAACGGCGAAAACCAGCGACACCAAACGGTTCGCCGCGTTCTTCCACGCCATGCTGAACGAGGGAGTGCACCTGCCCCCGTCGCAATTTGAGGCTCTGTTCTTCTCGCTGGCTCACGGTGAAGAAGAGATGACCCACTTCAAGAAGGCCGCGACCGCCGCCATGCGGGCTGTCGCCGAGACCCGAGGAAACGAATGATGAAAACCTGGATAACCGGAATGCTGATGACCATTGCCGTCGGAAACGCGGGATCGGCGGTGACGCCGTTCACCTTCGCGCATATCTCGGACACACACATGGCGGTTCGCCAGACGAAGTTCGACGAAAACCTGAAGAACATCCTGAAGGAGATCAGCGCCACCACGCCGCAACCGGCGTTTGTTCTGCACACCGGCGACATCACGGAGATGGGAAGTGCTGACGAGTTCAACCTGTACAAGGAGAACATCAAGGCTTCGGCGGTGCCCGTGTACAGCACGCCCGGCAACCACGAGTCGAGATGGGCGGACCAGAGCATCAACCGCTTTGCCGAGATGCTCGGCAAGCCAAACATTTCGTTTGTGAAGAACGGCGTTCGGTTCATCGGTTGGAACTCGGCGATCTGGCTGGAGCATCACGGCGCGATCTCCGGCGACACCCGCCGCTGGATTGTCGGCGAACTTAAGAAGGACCCGCCCGGCACGCCTGCCGTGCTCTTCACGCACCAGCCTCCGATGTATCCCGACAGCACGTACCAGACCGGCGACGTCGAGTTGTGGCGCGACATCGCCCCGTACAACGTGGTCCTTTTCGCCAACGGACACGGGCACATCTTCAAGAACTGGATCGTCAACGGCGTTGTGTGCCACATGACCAAAGGCGCCATGAACGAGAACGGCGGTTATACGCTGTACGAATTCACGGACTCCGAGATGAAGGTTTACGACAAGCTCTACGGTCAGGACAAAAAGCTCGTCGCCTCGATACCTCTGAAGCGCTCGCCGATCGGTGTGACTCTAAAGCCCGTAGGCGCAGTGGCTGACCGGACGTTCGAGGTGCGTGTCACCAACACAAATGGCCGTGTCTCGAAGGTGGAGTACGCCATCGACCATCATCAGAGGCCGGGTGACAGTAATTGGCACGCCATCACCGCCGCGTCCGCCGGCACGTACCGCTTCACGCTACCCGAGGCCGAACTGGTTCCGGGACGCCACACATTGGCGGTGCGTGCTGTGGAGCCGGACGGAAGCATCTGGGTAAACGTCATCGATCTGCCCGTTGCCCAAGGTAATAACCCGGTACGGGTATTCGATGCCGTAACGGCCCTGCAGGGACCGTGCGCCGTTGACGCGACATCGGTATATGTGGGCGGCTGGGACGGCAAACTGTACAGCGTCGACAAGGCGGCGATGAAGAAGAAATGGACCTTCGCGACCAGGGGCGCCGTCATCGGCGCGCCCGCCGTCAGCGGCAGTCTGGTTGTTTTCGGAAGCACGGATCGAAGTGTTTACGCCGTTGACACCAAAACCGGCAAGAAAGTATGGGCTTTCCCAACGACCGGTCCCATCCAGGGGCACACGGCCGTATCCGGGGGACGCGTGTTTGTCGCCTCGGGCGACCATAACCTGTACTGCCTGGACCTGAAAACCGGCAAGAAGCTGTGGGCCTACCCGATGAAGATGCACGCGCAGGCTCGCCCGGCCGTGGTGGACGGTGTGGTTTTTGTCGGCGCGTGGGACAACACGTTCTACGCAATCAACGCCTCCACCGGAACGCTGAAGTGGAGCAAGCGCATCGGCACAGCCATCTTCTTCTCGCCGGCGGTGTCGTCACCTTGTGTCGTGGACGGAAAGGTCATCACAACGGCGGCGATCGTGCCCGCCGACAAGGCCGCGTTCCACGTTCTGGCGCTTGACACC
>JAKQQT010000725.1 GCA_029564025.1 Armatimonadota bacterium
TCCCCGTCTCGGGCTCGAACCAGTGGCCGCCGAATATGTAGGCCCACAGCACCAATCCGTTCGGCCGCATACCGTAGGTCTTGTATGAGCCGTCCTTGGCTCGAACCGTGAGCGTGTCATTTACCCTGGCCCATTCTTCGAGGTTTGTTGGAGGTTGCAGGTTCCGCTCCTTGAACGCCTTCTTGTTGTACACGATGAAATCACCGCTGACAGTAGCGAGAAGGCCGAAGGTGCGGTCGTGATACCGAACCATATCGCGGATACCCGGTTCCCACTCGTCCAGGCTTCGTCCGGACTTTGCCAGGTACCCGTCCAGCGGCGTCAATGCGCCCCGCATGGCGTATCCGGCCAGTTCCTCCGCCCAGACGGCGGAGCACACATCCGGCGTATCGCCGCCGGCAAAGGCGATACGGACTTTCTGATAGGAGCCGAAGACGGACAACATGCGAACGTGAACATCCGGATGCGTGTTGTTGTATTCGTCCACCAGTTTTTGGAGGACATCGAACTCGTGCCCACTCCAGCCGGTCCAGTAGACAATCTCGGTCTTTCCCGAGGCAGGCAACACGGTGCGGCAACCCGACAGCAGGATACACGCCGCGCAAGCCGAGATTACGACTACTGACAATTCGAAGAACACTCGGAGCCGGACACCCAGGTGTTCGCTTGTGTATGTTGGCATAGTATTGTTATATAACATTATGCGGTCCACGGGCAAGGTACTTTCGCGCCGTGCAAAGATAATGACATGAACCACCACAAACCGGCTTTTATGATGTGTTCTCCGGATCGGTTCCGTGTGGAGTACGTTATCAATCCGTGGATGTCTGAGGGACTCGGACACACGGATTCCCAACGCGCGCGCCTGCAGTGGTCCGCCTTGCATGCCATACTGGTCAACCAAACGGATTCCCGAGTCACGGTCGTCGATTCCCGGGAAGGATTGCCGGACATGGTTTTCTCGGCAAACGCCGGCCTGGTGTATGACGGCAGGTTCATCCCCAGCCGATTCCGGTATCCCGAAAGAACCGGGGAAGAACGGCATTTCACGGAGTGGGCGAAAGGCCTCGGATATGAAGTCCGTCCGCTCCCAGCGGCAATCACATTCGAGGGCGCCGGAGATGCGTTGTTCGACCGCAAGCGCCCCGTCCTCTGGCTTGGACACGGTTTCCGGACATCCCCGTCGGCGGAGGCATTTCTGAGCGATCAGGTTCAGCCCGGCGGTTGGCAAGTCGTTTCACTGGAATTGACCGATCCTCGATATTACCATCTCGACACCTGCTTCTGCCCGTTGGACGGTGGCCTGGTGATGTGGTTCCCCGCGGCTTTCTCGGCAGAATCGCAAAACATAGTACGTTCTGTGTTGCCGGAATCCAGCCGGATTGAAGTCGGGGAAGAAGACGCGGCGCATTTCGCGTGCAATGCCGTGAGCGTGAACGGTACCATTGTGATGAACAGGGCATCGCAAAACCTGCGGGCACGCCTGTCAAATAACGGATTTCGAGTCATCGAAACACCGCTCGACGAGTTCATCAGGGCAGGCGGTTCCTCGAAATGCCTGACGTTGAGGTTGGATGAGCCTGTAACGAACGCCTTCGTGTGACGTGGCGGCGGCTTCCCCTACTCCGGTTCCACGTCCCAGCGCCCCATGCGCCGGAACTTGTCGTAGCGCTGTTCCAGCAGGGTGTCAATCGGCACAGTTACCAGGTCATCCAGATGGCGGGTAACGGCTTCCTGAACCGACCTGGCGGTTTCCTGGACGTTACGGTGGGCGCCTCCAAATGCTTCCGGGATGACCTCGTCCACGCATCCGAGACGAAGTGCGTCCTGCGCCGTAATCTTCAAGGCATCCGCGGCTTCCGCCGCCCGGCTACCGTCCCTCCACAGAATGTTCGCGCAACCTTCCGGAGGGATAACGGAGTAAACCGAATGCTCGAGCATCAGGATGCGGTCCCCTACCCCGATTCCAATGGCGCCGCCGCTTCCGCCCTCGCCGACCACCACGATGATGATGGGGGTTTTCAGCATCGCCATCTCTTCCATCGCCCAGGCTATGGCCGCGCTGATACCGCGTTCCTCGGACCCGATGGATGAATCCGCGGCGCTTGTGTCGACGAATGTGACCACCGGCCGCCCGAAGCGTTCCGCGAGTTTGCACAGGCGCACGGCCTTGTGGTATCCCTCGGGCTTCGCGCTTCCGTAGTTGCGGCGCACTTTTTCCTTCAGGTCTCTACCCTTTTCGTGGCCGATGACCATCACGCGGTGGTCGCCTATTCGTGCGATTCCCCCAACAATGGCGGGATCGTCGGAATAGACACGATCACCGTGCAGTTCCAGGAAGTCGTCGCAGAACTCGCGGACGTAATCCAGCGTGTGCGGGCGGTCCTTGTGGCGCGCCACCTGCGTCTTTTCCCACGGCGAGAGATTGCTGAAGACTTCATCAACCAACCGCTTCCGGGCCCGTTGAAGTTCGGCAAGTCCCTTCTTCAGTTTGGCGATCTCGGCCGCGTAATCCTGATTGTGTTCCTCGCACCATTCCCTGAGGCCCGGATTCTCCATATGCCCCTGCAGATCAAGTATCTGCTGATCCAGGTCGGCGATTGGCCGTTCAAAATCAAGAGCGTTTTTCAGCATGGGTTGTTTCTCCCCGGGCTTCAGGCGGCCCATTGCAGGGCGTTGACAATCGAATCCTTCAAATCACGGCGGTGGATAACGGCGTCTACCTGCCCGTGCTCCAACTGGAACTCACTGGTCTGGTAGCCGGGGGGAGGCTTGGCGGATTGAACCTGCGCCGACACACGCTGACCGGCAAATCCGATCATCGCGGCCGGTTCGGCGAAAATGAGGTCGCCAAGGCTTGCCCAACTGGCCAGCGTTCCGCCCATGGAGGGGTCGGTGAGAACACAGATGCAAATTCGTCGGGTGTTGCGGCGGTACCGTCCGATGGCCGCGGCAGTTTTGGCCATCTGCATCAGGCTGAGGATACCTTCCTCCATGCGCGCCCCTCCGCCGCTTCCGCTGACAAAAATCAACGGAATATCCAACGCAGATGCCCTTTCAGCACACAGGGCGAGGCGCTCGCCGACCACGCTGTTCATGGTGCCCATTTTAAAGTACGGATCGGTGATGCCGATTGCCGTGGTGATGCCGCCGATTTCCGTTTTGCCCGTCAGAACGGCCTCGCTGAGACCCGTCTTCTGGCGATGACTGTCCAGTTTCTCCAGATATTGCGGGAACTCGAGCGGATTGATGGTAACCAGGTTCTCGTCCCAGCGCTCGAATTCATCGGGATTATCCGCTAGCATTTCGAGTCTTTCGGTTGCCAATAGACGATAGTGAAACGCGCACTTTTTACAGACTTTGAGGTTTTTCAGCAACTCGGCGGAGTATTGAATTTCTCCGCACTTGGGACACTTTTCCCACAATGTATCGCCGGCAACGCCGATTTGTTGTGCGATCTCGTTGGGCCTGAACCGCTTGCGGAACCATCCTTCGGCCATGATTACCCCTCTGCTCCCGATGTTTCAACGGGCAGGTACGACACAAACCGGTTATTGTCGTCTACCAGAATCACACGCGGCTCAACCGGCTCGTCCGTCCAGCAAAACGCCGCGATAATCACAAGATCGCCAATCGACACGTGATGAGCGGCGGCGCCGTTGAGACAGATGGTGCCGGAACCGGCCGGCGCGGCGATTGCGTATGTCTCCAGCCGCTTTCCGTTCGCGATGTTCCAAACGTGCACGCGCTCGTTCTGAACGATGCCGGAAAGCTCCATCAGATCACTGTCGATGGAAATACTGCCGATATAATTCACATTAGCCTCAGTAACAACGGCCCGGTGAATTTTACCTTTAAGAATGGACAATAAACGCATGTTTAATCCGTGATATCCGTGTCAGTCCGTAAAGACCTGCGTAAACATGATCCCTTTTGAACCTGCCCGCACGGCGCCAATCCCGATTTTCCTGTAATCCGGGTCCATGATGTTTTCCTTGTGGCCCGGGCTTCGCATCAGGCCGCTGTGCGCCGTTTCCACCGTAGGCGCGAAGGCAAGGTTCTCGCCGGCGTGACGATACGTAATGCCGGCTTTCTTCATGCGGTCGAAGGGATCCTTCCCCTCCGGAGACTCGTGAGCGAAATAGCCCCTTTTCAGCATATCCTGGCTGTGGTTTCTCGCCAAAGCGCGCAGGCGTGGATCCGCTTTCAGGATATACAGTTTCTCCTTGCGACGTTCATCGTTCAGTTTGGCCAGAAGGCGGGCTTCGGCTTCTTCGTCAATCACTCCGTTCGCAACCTTGAACGGCAGTTTCGTCCCGACCTCAATGATCTGGTCGCGGCCCAAGCGCGACTGCCAATCGCGCTGGGCGTCCTGAAACTGGTTCATGATCAGGTCTTCACCCGGGCGCGCCAGTGTCACCAACCGACTGCCGATGACGGAGTTCGCCACGGAGGTATCCCATCTTCCGCTCGGCCACGAATTCATCAGCAAGACGCCCAACGCGACCAACACGAACCCCTTGAGCGCCGAAGCGCCTACTCCCAGCACACGGTTCATCGGGTTTTTCCTGATCGGTTTCGGCAATCCGCGAACGGCCATGCCCAACAGGATGCCGGATATGGTTTGGGCGGCAATCCACAGCACGATGAACACCGCGGCTTGGGTCAATCCCACGCTCCAGCCCTTCTGGGCCGCGATTGCCGCTCCCAACGGACGGTGAAGCACCGCCGCCAGCAGAAGACCGATTCCGAGCGACGCATAATCGACCGCGATGTGCAGGAATCCGCGCATCCAGCCGATGACGCAATACAGACCAATCACAACAATGATGAACAGATCGAGCCAGTTCATACGAAAGAGTATAGTCCCGAAAAGCCTCTAGACTTCGATGACTACGGGCAGGACCATCGGCCTGCGGTCGGTTTCGGCTTTGAAAAACTTGTTAAGCGCTCGCCGGACATCGGTTTTCACCACGCTCCATTCGCCGGTAAAGTCCGGCTCGATATCGGCAATCTCTCTCAGCACGATCTCCCTTGCCCGATCGAACAGGTCGTCCGTCTCGGTTTCCAGTACGAAGCCTCGGCTGGATATGTCCGGTCCGGCGATAACCTCACCGGTCGCCTGGTTCAGCGCCAGCGATACGATGACCACGCCTTCGTCCGCCAGGTGCCGACGGTCGCGCAGTACCACTTCGCCGACGTCTCCCACGCCTATCCCATCCACCATCACGCTTCCACTGCTTGGAACGCTTCCCACCACTTCGGCGGTTTCGCCGTTGAACTCGATGATGGAGCCTACCTCGGACAGAATGATTTCGTCTTCCCGGTATCCGCCTTTCATAGCCTCCCGCGTGAAGCCTGCCACGTGCCGGTACTCGCCGTGGGCCGGCACCAGGAAGCGCGGTTTTGTGAGGGCAATCATCTCGAAAACCTCATCACGACTGCCGTGGCCGCTTACGTGCACACCGGGAGTCTCATCCGAGTAAACAACGTGGGCGCCCAACCGGCAGAGGTTGTTGATCACGCGGTAAACGCTGTCTTCGTTGCCGGGGATCGGCGTACTGCTAAGGATCACGGTGTCGCCCGGATCGATGCTGATTTTCTTGTGCTCGTCGGTCGCCATCCTCGCCAGCGCCGAAAGCGGTTCGCCCTGCGAACCCGTTGTGAGGACACAAACTTGATTCGGCGGTTGCTGGTCGATCATGCCCAACGGGACGAGGGTGCCTTCATCAAAACTGACATATCCCATCTCCCGCGCCAGTTTGATGTTTTCCTCCATGCGGCGCCCGGCAAGGGCAACCTTGCGCCCGAAGGATTCCGCCACACTGATCACCTGCTGGATGCGGTTGATATTCGAAGCGAAGGTGGCGACGACAACCCGCCCCTCCGCCTCCCGGAATATCTCCTCGAAGACCGGAGTCAGCGTGACTTCACTCTTCGTGCGTTCGACTTTCAGGACATTGGTCGTGTCGCAAAGCAAGGCAAGCACACCGGCATCGCCGTGGCGTCGGAAAGCCTCCTTGTCCGTCGGCCGGCCGTCCAGAGGTGTCGGGTCGAGCTTGAAGTCGCTGGTCTGAATCACGGTGCCCAGACGTGTGTGAATCGCCACTCCCAGGGCATCAGGTATGCTGTGGGAAACCTGGATGAACTCGACCTCGAACGAGCCTATACGCACAGTCTCTCCGGCAGTGACCACGTGCGACTCGGTTTGCTCCCACAATCCGTACTCCTCCAATTTCCCGCGGACGAAGCCCATCGTGAGGCGGGCGCCCCACAGCGGCGCTTTCAGTTGGGCCAGCACATACGGCAACGCTCCGATGTGATCCTCGTGACCGTGGGTCAACACGATTCCGCGTATTTTATCCTGGTTGGCGAGCAGGTAACTGATATCCGGTATGACCACGTCCACGCCCAGCAATTCCTCGCCGGGAAACATCAGGCCGCAGTCCACCAGTAGAATGTCATCACCCTGCTCGTAGACGGTCATGTTCTTGCCGATTTCGCAGACACCACCGAGCGGTATGATGAACAGGTGGTCGGCACCCGTCACATTATCGGGGTACCGGTGGTTCGTTTTCGGGTGAGGCATGACTGCCTGGTCCGACACTGCCGCGGACTTGAGAAGCATCAGGAGGATTCCCCGCTCTCTTCCGGTTTCACTTCAGGAAATTCGGCGATCCTGAGGTTGGTGCTTCCGTACGGAATCAGAATGACGCGCTCCACAGGCTCCTTTCCCGATTTTGGACGGGCAGGAACCGGTCCGGCTGAGTCGTCCACCATCACCCATTCCGGCACCCGGCGCGCGTTTGCCGTGATGACGACCGGAGGATTCGCCGGATCGAACGGCACCCTTCCCGGTTTCGATTCCCGGACCTCGAACGGCGGTTCCTGCCCGGCAAGTATCAGCCCGTAGTTCCACGGCGTAGTGGGCCTTACTTCGTAGTCCGCCGCCGGTGGTGTGCCCTTGACCACCGAAAACGCCTCGCCGATCTTCAGCCCGAACACAAGCGGCCCGCGAAGAACGGACACGGCGTTGTGCTCGCGCCTCTGGGTGCGCACGGGCATCGGAAGCGTCAACGTGACAACATCTCCGTCCTTCCACTCGCGCAGAATCCTGACAACCGAACCGACCGGGTGCGATTGCGGCCTTTCGCTGTTGATTCGCATCTTCGCGCCCTTCGCCCATCCCGGTATCCGGAGAACCAGGGGGAACTCGACCGGATTGGCGGTCCTAACCGTAAACGATATATCGCCGGAGAACGGGTAATCGGTCTCCTCGATGATGCGCACGGTTGCGCCGTCCGCCACCACCGCCTTGACCTCGCAGGGTCCATAGGCGGTCGCGGCCAATCCGTTGTCCGGAGTGGCCATCCAAAGGCTTTTCACAAACTTGGGCCATCCCTGGTGGTAATTTGCCGTGCAACAGCCGAAATTCGGTTCCAATCCGTAAAGGTTCGAATCCGGCAGGTTGTTGGTCCACTGCCTGGGAGCAACACTGCACAGCACCTGGTTGACCTGTTGGTCATACTGATGAGCCCACATATCGGGTGTGAACGTGGCGGGAAGCGCGTTGTACGTAATGAGTTCCAGGCGATCCGACAACGGCGAACCTCCCTGCAACGCAATCAGAACCTCCAGTGAGAACATATACTCCACAACGGCACACAGTTCGGTGCCCTGGAACGGCTCGCGCCCCGCGTAGTGCTCGTCGCCGGTGAACACCCCGGTCACCTGCCCGTGGTATCGGTCCAGAACTTCCATCGTCTTGCGGGAAAGCTCCTCGAAGGCCGCCTCTCCGGTAATTGTCCACGAGACGCCACCCGTTTTGACGGCCATCGCGCTGTTGACGACGTGGTTGTCGCGGGTGCAGTCGTCCTTCGGAGTCTTGACGGGATAACGGAAGTTTTCAAAATGGTCGCGCCAGTCGTAGCCCTGTTCCAACAGTTTTCGCGCGAGGGGAACCAGCCAATCCTCGCCGGTTCGGGCGTAAAGCCACAGGATGCTGACCGCCATGTCGGCCCAGCGGTGCCGTCCCCAGTCAAACAACGGTTTCTCGTCCAGCGTATCGCGCAGGTAACCGGCGAAACCGGTGACAGCCTCAATGACGCGGGCATCGCCGGTCACCTCGTGCCACTGCGTCAGAGCCTTCAGAACGATGGCCACTGGCCATTGGTCGTAGGGCTTGTGCGCCGCGTCGCCGACGGGCCCGATCCAGCCCGAGTGTTCGCGCATGGAAAGAATCGAATCCACCCACTTCTGCGCCTTTGCCTTCAGATTCTCGCTGTCCAGGACAAACGCGAGGGGAATCAAGCCGTCGAGGTAATACGGTCCGCGTTCCCAACCTTCGGTGTCGCCGCCCAGCCACATGTTTCCGGGTCCGACATCCGGCCAGACTTCCTCTAGATGCCCTGTCAATCCGTTGGCCTGAACGCGGCACTGGTCCAGCAACCAGCCTTTGGGTTTGACCGTGCCCAGCGGCAGGGGGATGTAAGTCTCCGGCTGGAACGGCGGTTTCAACGAGGGATAGTGCGAATTCACGAACGGCGTCCTCCCAAAAAAAGGCCGTTCCCGCGGGAACGGCCTGCAAAACGGCGCGGCGGCGCGCTAAATCCAAACCAACCGCCCATTCATTATAGTACGGAACTCAGAACGTTGCCCCTCTGATATGACTTCGTTCAATCGCGCTTGACCGAAACCGTCAGTCCGTCGATACCATCGGTCCGCAGAACCGGGACGATCACCGAGACAAGATCGGGGTGCGCCACCGCGGCGGTATTGTACCGTTTCGCGCCGCTGTCACCTTCCGGTGTCAGAACA
>JAKQQT010000512.1 GCA_029564025.1 Armatimonadota bacterium
AGCGGCATGCGCACTTCGGCCCAGATCGTTTTATTGCCGGCTCCCTCTGAAAGCAGGAAAGAAGGTGTCGCGCTGAAGGGCTGCCAGTCGGCACCGTTGAAGAGCGGGTCTTCGCTGATCCTGATTTCGGTGGGGGTTCCGTCACAGATGACGCTCAGCGTCACCAGCCGGTTGGTGGCCCATGTGGCGCCATTCTGCTGTGACAGAGCCAAAATGGCCGGAGCACCGTCGTTATACAGGATATGAACCGTGTGCGCGGGTATCGCGCCGGCTAGGGCGCCGCTTTCCGGATTGAGGGTGAGCAGGATGGTTTCGCCGCGTTCCGGCAGCGTGTCATCGGTCAGCGTGACGAGCAGGTTGGTCCAGGTTTGACCGGGCGCGAAGGTCACGCTGCCCGAAGGCTCGCACGTGTAATCCGTACCAGGTGTAGCCGTGCCGCCGAGCGTGAACGGAACAACCACAGGTGTGGTCTCCGCGCGGTCGAGTTCGAGCGGGATCAGGAGCGTTCCCGCCGATTCTTCAACCGTCTGTGCGTCGGTCAGAAAAGTGGCTGACGGCCAGTCGGGTTGGACGGTGAGTTGGTCAACCCAGCCGCAATTGGCGCCTGTCTGGTAGTAGTACTGGTAAAACCGCCAAGTGAGGGTGTGCTCGCCTTCGGGAATGCGGTAGGTCAGGTACGTCCAGTCTGTGGTTCCATACAGCCAAGAAACCGGGGTGCCGTCGACATTGAGGGAGAGATAACTGTTGTAATAGGCCTCGACGCGCCACCAGAAACTGAGCTTGACCGGGCCTTGCACCGTCGTGGTCATGACCGATTCGGCATAGGAATAGGCGGGCAGCGGGCCGCTCTGGGCCGCATCGCTGCCGTCATGCGCGACCGTCTGCTGGCCGAACCAGGCGGCATCCGGTCCGGACGTGACGGCGATGTCCGTGTCCAAAGCGTCCTGCAAGGTGCACGCGACGCGCTCGATTGTAGCTGACCCGACACCGGTTTCGCTCCAGCCGCCTCCGTCGAGGGCTAGCCGTGCCTTGACATAGACTGTTTTTACGCCATACCCGTCAGAGAGCGCGAAAGCGACGGGATCGGCGTAACTTTGCCAAGAAGCGCCGGTGAAATCAGGGGATTCCGAGAGCAGCAGGTCGCTCGGGGACTCTGAGCAGACCGCCAGGAGTTGGACGGTTTGGTTGGTGGTCTGAGCGGCGCCGTTTTCAAGGGTCACCTGCAGTAACTCGATGATCCCGTCATTAGCAAGGATCGTGAGAGCATGCTGGTTCGGCACGCCCTGGCGGTAACCGTCGCCGTCGCTGAGGGTAAAAAGCACGAATTCGCCGGGTTCTGCCGCGGAGTCGTTGATGACGGTCACCGTG
>JAKQQT010000515.1 GCA_029564025.1 Armatimonadota bacterium
CGTGTATCCCGACGCGGAAACGGCGGCCTCCAGCACGGAGACCGCCGACCGGGAAAACAGGTTCATCGCGGTTCACCTCCGCATGGTATGGGAGATGAAGGCTGTGTTTGTCCGGAGATGAACTATGTGAAACAGCACTTCTCACCTCCTTTTCAAGGAGGGGTTAGGGGTGGTTTTGGGGAAACCTGCCTTCAGCCCAATATGTCGTGAATCACCGCGAGTACAGCCTCAATATCGTTGAACACATCATCGTTCAGAAATCGAAGAACCCGGACCCCTTGCGCTTCCATCCATGCCTGCCTCATGGAATCCCGCTTTGCGACCTCTTGAGAGCAGTGGCTGTCACCGTCGAGTTCGATTGCCAGACGGGCAGTCGGGCAGTAGAAGTCAACAACATAGGGACCAATGCCGTGCTGTCTTCGGAACTTGACGCCCAACCGGCTACCGCGAAGCCGGTACCAGAGCGATGCTTCCGCCGCCGTAGGGTGATTCCGCAATTCGCGCCGAATAGGCACTTGTTCTTTTCGATTGAACACCTTGTCCATTTCAGCAACCACCCCTAACCCCTCCTTGGAAAGGAGGGGGAACCGGAACCGTCGCACCCATCGATAAAATTCAACTATCCGGCAGTTCGTCGCCCGCGCGGGGCGGTTCACCGCCTTCGCGATTGAGGACGCGCAGAAACGCTTCGTTGTCCGCGACAGCCTTCCGCTCCGCGAAAAACGCTTCGGTCTGCATTGCGGTAACAACCGCTTCAGTATCTAGCAACAGCCTCATACACAAATATGATATTGCATACAGGCACGGCAACCACCCCTCGCCCCTCCTTTCCAAGGAGGGGAAACCGGAAGCGTTCCTAACACCCGGCCTTCTCCCCTCCTTTTCAAGGGGGGGAACCGGAAGCGTTCCTAACACCCGGCCTTCTCCCCTCCTTTTCAAGGAGGGGTTGGGGGTGGTTAATGTGGGGATTTCACGCCCGGCAACCACCCCTCGCCCCTCCTTGGAAAGGAGGGGAAATCAGACAGACCGCGCCCTGACACCTGATACCTGATCCCCGACACCTGCCTGCCCGTATGGGACACCCGGACAAACCTGCCTCCTGATTGCCTTTATTCATGGAGGTACTGTCCATGAATATTCCGTTTTTCCCATTCTACGTGAACGACTGGCTGGGCGGGACGAACCATCTGAGCGACACGGAATGCGGTGTTCTCATCCGTGTGTGGTGCCATTTGTGGCGCAACGGTGAGCGTACCGGGAACCCTACGCTAGCCGACGACGATCGTGTTTTGGCGCGCCTGCTCGGCCGGTCGGTATCCGGTTGGAGGCGGGTGAAACAGGGTCTGACAGAGGGCGAAAATGCGCCGCTTGAAATAACAAACGGCAGGCTGGTTTCTCAATGCGTGACCCGAAGTTTCGAGAAGGCGCTGGCAAAATACCTTTCACAAAGGGAAGGGGCGCGACGCACGAATCGAAAACTCGCACGCTCAGGAACCGACACGGTAACCGACCCGGCAACCGGCACGGATAACGGCGATACGCGCGCGCGTTTCCAGAATCAGATGTCAGAACCAGATATATATACAGAACCAAACTCACACACACTCCCCCTTTCCCCCTCACGGGGTCATCAGGAGCCGGACAGGGAGTGTGTGTGTGATGAATCATCGCATGAATGCCGTCCGGATCCGAACCAAACCCTCTTCGAACGGTTCTGGGAGGCGTACCCGAAGAAGGTCGGCCGGGACGCCGCCCGGCGGGCGTTCCACGCCGTGCGGCTGAGGTTGCCCGACGAGGATATCCTGCTCGCCTCCATCAGGGACCATATGGAGCGTGACGAGCGCTGGCGCAATGAGCGCTATATCCCGAATCCATCCACGTATCTGCTGGACGGACGATGGAAGGACCGCCTGGACGCGCCCCGGTGGGAAGACGATCCTCTCCAGGTGGCCCTTGCGGAGGGACGCTGATGGATATATCGCGCGATATGCCGGCCTTCGCCTCCCTGATGAACGCCGTGTGCGACCGCTTCGGCAGGACGCCACTGGGCGTCAACGCCGTCAGGCTGTCGTTCGATGTGCTGAACACGGCACTGAAGGATGTGACCCTCACCGAGTTGAGCGCCGCAATTTCCGAATTGATCGCCGATTGCGGGTCCGTTCCGACCGACGCGGACATCATCTCGGCCGTGCGCCGCCGCCGCCCACACCCCCTGCGTGAGCCGGAATCGTGGGAGTACCCGCCCCGGACCGCGGACGAGGAACGGGAATCGCGCCGCCAGTATGTCAAGGCGAGGGAGCGGATGATGGCTCTGCGCCGATCCGCCGGGAGCATGTTTCAAAGCATCGATGACGCGGTGGCGGTGAAGCCGGTTCCAATGACGCCCGAAGAACGGGAAGAACGCAAACGCGAACTCGCCCGCCAGGCGGAGGTTCTGAAGGCTGAATGCTGAATGCTGAATGCTGAATGCTGAAGGCTGAAGGGGTTACAGCGATTCCGCGACCTTGACGAGTTCGGCAAGCGAAATGTCGCCCACGAGGAGGTAGGAACCGGATGGGCGGCCGATGTTGACCACGGCCTGCTGGCGGTCGCTGGAGGTTGTGCGTCCGGTGGCTGTCGGAGGGCCGAATCCCGCGCCGCCGCCATTGCCGCGAGGTCCGCCGCCGCGCCCCCTTCCGCCGCCCGGGCCACCGCCGCGTCCGCCTTGCCCGGGCCCGTATCCGCCGCCCTGGCCGCCCTGGTTGCGCTCGAAAATGGTGAACGCGCCGAGGCCGTCCTCATACCGCACCGAGGTCATCCACGTGTTTCTTCGGCTACGAACCAGGCCGTACGAAACCGCGCGGTAGCCCGTAGGCACATAGGCGGGTTTCGGCGTTGGACGCCCGGAGAGTTTTTGCGCCTCCGAGGCGGAAGCCGCGGAACGCAGGGAGTTCGGGCCTGTCGAAGGCGCCGGTGTCACGCGCGAGGGTTGCTGGAACAGAGACGCCGACTGGGCTTTGTAGGTGACGCTTGTGAATTTTGTGGAGGAGCGGGGCTTGCCGTCCGGCGCGAACAGGTCGTCTCGCAGAATCAGTCCCGTGAAGGCGTCCACCCACATCTTGCGCGAGGGATTGAACGCATATTTTGCCGAGATGTTCAGGGGAACCGCCGAGCGGCCCGCCAGCG
>JAKQQT010000551.1 GCA_029564025.1 Armatimonadota bacterium
AACTGCGCCTGCTCGAACGTGGTTTCGTTGCGCGTGCTTCGCTCGATGGCGGAGTAGGGCACTTCATAGGTCGCCACATCCGACTTCACGTTTACCGGGAATAGGACTTTCAGAAGCCGCTGTCGGTCCTGCCAGTCTACATGCGTCACCACATCTACGCGCGGTGAATCGGCGGTCAAAGTGATGTCCTGTACAAACGTGCTCTTGCTCCAGCGGCGCGTGGTACGGATGCGGGCGCGGACGGGACCGCTTTCCACGAGTTCCATCTCCACCGGTCCGCGCAGGTCCTCACCGTTCGCCTCGAAGTCGCGCGCGATTTCCCACGCTTCCCACTTGCCGGGCGTATCCACGAATGCCTGCAGAACGTTGCCGTTTACCCCCGGAGCGAGGACTTCCCGCGCGTTGGCCTTGTCGTACACCCTCGAGAAAGTGCCGTCGCCGGCGATTTCCACACGCACGAATTGGTTCTCCAGGAAGTTGCCACCCGCCCGAAGTCCCGTGTCCGCTTCACTCGGCGCCGAGGTTTCCAGGCGATAGGTTTTCCAGCCCGTCGCCGGAACGTCCTCTGCGAGGAACAGGAGTTTTGTGCCGTCCTTCCCGGTGACGGTCTGGCAAGTCGCCTCGCGCCCGTCGCTGTCGAGCACCTTGTACGGGCCGCCGGACACGGGGATCGTAACGACCCCGGTTCTGCGGTAGTTCATACCGTTGAAAACCGCAACCGAGGCAGGCGCGCCGTCTGCTTTTCCGGTCAGCGTATCGAGCGCGGCTCCCAGCAAGGCGGAGCCCTGCGCCCGGATACCGGCGTAATCTTCCGCCGCGTCCTGGGCCGCCGCGCCAATGCACGAACCCGGCAGGATGTCGTGGAACTGGTTGAACAGCGTTGTTTTCCAGAGTCCATCGATGGCTTCGGCGGGGTAGGCGGCTCCCAGCCGCGCGGCGGCCGTGGCGAAAATCTCCAGCCGGCGCAGAAGCCGTTCCGCGTCGCGGTTGCCCTTCTTAATGGCGGCCTGCGAGGTGAACGTCCCGCGGTGGTACTCCAGGTACAACTCGCCTCGGTACACGGGCGCACCGCCTTTGTCTTCCAGTTCGGCCTGCAGTTCGTCGATGAAGTCGCGCATCCGCTGATGCCGCACGCGCGGGAATGGTTGCAGGGCGCTGAGTTTGTCGGCCCTGTCCAGCATATCGCGGGTCGGTCCGCCGCCGTGGTCGCCGATGCCGAACAGGTGGCAGGTGCGTTTCGCTCCCGTGGCGGTCATCATAAACGCCAGGTCCTGTATCAAACCGTTCGACAGCACCTTGCCGGTGTAATCGGTCGGGAAGTACGAAAATATGCGGCTGTCATCGGCAGATTCCCACCAGAAGGCGCGAAGTGGCCAGACATTGGTGTCGTTCCAGGTGAGCTTCTGGGTGAGGAACGCGTTGATTCCGCACTTTTTGTAGACCTGCGGCATGCCGTAGTTGTAGCCGAAGGAATCCGGATTCCATCCGAGTGTGACATCAACCCCGAACTTCTCCATAAAGTATCGCTTGCCGTACACGACCTGCCGGACGAAGCTTTCACCGCTGGGGAGGTTGCAGTCCGGCTCCACCCACATACCGCCCACGATTTCCCACCGGCCCTCGGCGACGCGCGCGCGGATCTCCTCGAACATCTCGGGCCAGTATTCTTCCACCCAGGCAAACGCCGCCGCCTGGCTCTGCGAGAAGATGAAATCGGGGTACTCGTTCATCAGGTTTAGAACACTTCGGAAGGTATCGTGGCAGACCTGCTTTGTCTCCTCGCGGTCCCACAGCCATGCCATATCGATGTGGGCGTTGGCGGTGAGGCAGATGCTGTAGCGCTTGAACAGGTCGTCCAGGCCGGCCAGGGCGTCATTGGCCGCCGAGACGGAAGCCAGCACAGCCGCTTTGTCGCCTCGCTCAATCGCGGACAGGTCGATGCCCGAAACTGCCTGATCCAGCGCCATGGAGCCGGTTCCGGCGGCCACGGTCAGGCGCTCGCAGACGAAGAGGCGTTCCAGCAGGTCGTTCACCGCTGTGCGGATTTCTTCCAGGGCGCCGTACTCAACGCGCACCCAGTTCAGGCCCGATCCCGTGTCGGATCCCTCCGATGTTCCACCCTGGCGGTCGCCGTGGCCGGCCACCCTCATCGCGAGATCGTACACGTCCCCGGGTCTCGCCGACTCGGAAAGCGGAAGGTAACCCGCGTCACCGCGTTTCCGAACCACAAACCGTCCTCCGATGTGCGCTTCGGCGAACTGGCGGGCCGACCACTTCAGGGTGACCGGTCCATTGGCGACATCAAATCCGAAATGCCGTTCCGGGATAATCAGCCGGGCCAGGAACCAGGCCGAGTCTCCGCCCTCCAGAGGGCAGGGCAGGGAAACG
>JAKQQT010000726.1 GCA_029564025.1 Armatimonadota bacterium
ACACCATCGAGGCGTGCCGCCGCGCACTGATGGGGCTCGGCACCGGACTCGTCTACGCTGACGCCCACCACGCCATCCCGAACAGGCTCGCGGAACGAGGGACGGCAAAATGACACCGCAACAATTCAAGGAACGCTGGGATTCCAGCGACGACGGCGACGGCATAACCTTCGCGGACATCGCCGAGTGCGCGGCCGATTGGGGAGTCACCAACTGCCCTGACATCTTGCCCATCGACGCCGTCCGATACCTCGTGCTCAAAGCGGCCGGGGTCAAGGACGCCGAAAACTATCGCCCCAACACCTTCGGAACGAACTGACCGCAACACAAAGAAAGGGCAACAATGAATCGTCACATCGCAAACATCCGGAAATTCAAACGAGGGTTGTTCACCATCAGCGTGGACGCCTACGAAGAGCCCAACCTAGACCTCTCATTCGACACTGACGGCGAAACACGCACAGAAATCGAACATGGACGGCTTACACCGTTTTGCGTCAAAGCCTCCCTGTCTATGCTCGGCTACGAACTCGCCAGCGATTACCTGGGGAATTGCATCTACAAAACACCTAGGGACTTCATGGACCACGTCGGGATACGAATCATTGAACGGGCTGAATCCGCCAAGCGGCACGGAACAATACACTTCGGCTCCTACTTTCACGACATGGTAAGCAACGTGATCCGTGACGGTCGCGGTGAAACGGCAACCCTGCTCACCAAACTCCAGGCGACAAAACTAAGGACAACGTGACAATGCCAGCCTTCTACATCGTCACTCTCAAACACGACGCCGGATGCACCCGCATCCAGATTCTCGACAACGGCCAATGGAAATACCCCTGACCGCAACAACACCCGCAAAACAGAAAGGCAACACCATGAACATCAACATCAACAACCACGCCATCACAACGTGGCACGACCCGAGCGCACGACCGGACGAATCCACCGCCATCGCGCTGCGCCTCTCCATCTCCGAACGCTGCGCCGAGACGCGCCGCCACAAAGAGAACT
>JAKQQT010000556.1 GCA_029564025.1 Armatimonadota bacterium
CAAGTTCAAGGGCATCATCTGCGACCGTTGCGGCGTGGAAGTCACCCGTAGCAAGGTTCGCCGCGAGCGCATGGGCGTCATCCAGCTGGCCGCTCCCGTCAGCCATATCTGGTACCTCAAGGGCGTTCCCAGCCCGATGGCCCTGTTGCTGGATATGAGCCCTCGCCCGCTCGAGAAAGTCATCTACTTCGGTTCGTACATCGTGACGGACGTTCAGCGCTCGGAGATCAACCAGAACCTGGAGCAGATCGAAGAGGCCATCCGCGCGGAGATGGAGCAGGGTTCGATTGCCGAAACCGAAATCCTGCCGTTTACCATCGCGCAAGTCGATGACGAACTGGTGGACAAAATCGCTTCCGAACCGGCGATCGACGAAGAGACCGGCGAGGTGCTGGTTGATATCGGTGACACCATCACGCAGGAAAACGTCGACCTGTTGAGGGAACACGGCATCAAGGACCTTTCCGTGGAATCCGAAGGGACTCCGCTGGAGGAGTTGCTGTCCGCGCCGCGTACGCTGGATGATATCGCCGGCGACGATTTGGAAGCCGGACTGGAATTGCTGAAATCCGTCGAGCGCAAAACCCTGCTCGTGGAAGATCAGTACCGCCAGTTGGAGCGCGTTCTGCACGTGCTGGAACAACGCATGGGCAAGCCCTACGGCTCGCTTGTGAAAGCCGGTCTCGGCGCCGCGGCGGTTCGCTCACTGCTGTCGGAAATTGATCTGGAATCCCTGAAACGCGACCTGGAAACCGAAGTCTCGTCAACCGCCGGTTCCAAGCGCCTGCGCGCCGTCAAACGCCTTGAGATCGTTCGGTCATTCCTCGAGAGCAAAAGCCGGCCCGAATGGATGATACTGGAGCACATCCCGGTCATCCCGCCGGAACTGCGCCCCATGGTCCAGTTGGACGGTGGGCGCTTTGCAACGTCGGACCTGAATGACCTCTACCGCCGCATCATCAACCGCAACAACCGGTTGAAGAAGATCGTGGATATCCACGCTCCCGAAAGCATCATCAACCACGAAAAGCGGTTGTTGCAGGAAGCCGTGGACGCCCTGATCGACAACGGCCGCCGCTCGCGCCCGGTGGTGGGTAGCAACAACCGCCCGCTACGCTCGCTTTCGGACATGCTGAAGGGCAAGGAAGGCCGTTTCCGCAAGAACCTGCTGGGCAAGCGTGTCGACTACTCCGGCCGGTCCGTTATCGTTGTCGGTCCGAACCTGAAACTGCACCAGTGCGGACTTCCGAAGGAAATGGCGCTGGAGTTGTTCAAGCCCTTCGTCATGAAGGCGCTTGTGGAAGAGGGCGCCGTCACCAACGTCAAGGCCGCCAAACGTTACATCGACCGCGTTCATCCGAAGGTGTGGGACGCGCTGGAAAAGGTGATCAAGGATCACCCTGTCATGTTGAACCGCGCCCCTACCCTGCACCACCTCGGAATTCAGGCGTTCGAGCCGGTTCTCGTTGACGGCAAGGCGATACGCGTTCATCCGCTGGTGTGCGCGGCCTTTGGAGCGGACTTCGACGGCGACCAGATGGCGGTTCACGTTCCCCTGTCCAACATGGCGCAGGCGGAAGGCCAGTGCCTGATGCTGGCGACCCGCAACCTGTTCAAGCCTTCGGACGGCTCCCCAATCGTGTCACCGATCCAGGACATCGTCCTCGGCCTGTACTACATGACTCAGGGCAACGACACCGGCAAGAACGCGGGGGCTGTGTTCCCGAACGTGGAACAGGCACTACTGGCGTTCGCCAACGGCACCGTCGACCTGCATTCGACCATCAAGTTCCGCGACTATGATCCTGACGCCCTTGTGGAGCGTTGGCGAGAAGCCCATCCGGACACGGACGAAAAACAGATCGACCTGCTGGATCCCGAGGATCCGGAGGTCGCGCCCCTGTTGCGCGGATGCCCGAAGCGCATGTTCTCGGCTCCCCCGGGACGCCTGACACTGGCGCTGAAAGCCCCGTGGATGATGCGCTACTCGACGGAACGCAACAAGGCCAAGGGCCGCATCGGCATCGTTGATACGATTATGGGCAAGAAGGCCATCGCGGCCTTCGTGCGCGACACATATGAAGATTACGGCGCGAAGAAGACAATTGAACTCCTGGACGATCTGAAAGACCAGGGATTCATCTTCGCCACCCGTTCGGCGCTATCCATCTCCATCACGGATATGGACGAGCCGGCGGATCGCGATGCGATCATCGAAGACGCCGAGGCCAAGGTCAAGGTGATCAACCGCAACTTCCGCCGCGGCAACATGACGCCCTACGAACGGCAGGAGAACGTCCAGAAGGCGTGGACGGAAGCCTCGGCGAAGATCGCCGACGGTATCCTGGAAACCATCGACAACGACAATCCGTTGTTCATGATCACGGATTCCGGCGCGCGCGGCTCCAAGACACAGATCGTTCAGTTGTCCGGAATGCGTGGCCTGATGGCGGACCCGTTCGGCAGCATCATCGAGGAACTACCCATCCGCTCGAACTTCCACCGCGGATTGAACATCCTGGAGTACTTCGTTTCCACGCACGGACAGCGCAAGGGACTGGCCGACACCGCCCTCCGAACGGCGGACGCCGGCTACCTCACGCGCCGCTTGGTGGATGTGGCGCAGGACGTCATCGTCAAGGAACAGGACTGCGGCACGGGAAGAGGCATCTGGGTTAGCGCATTCCGCGAGACTGCCGGTC
>JAKQQT010000583.1 GCA_029564025.1 Armatimonadota bacterium
CGTGTACATCCCGCCGGGAGAGAGTCAGTTTATCGAATCGTCGGGCACGGACGAACTGGTTTTCCTGTGTATTGTGGATCCGGCCTGGCGCGAGGAGATCGAGGTCGTACAGCAATGAAAAACATCCCCTGGTTGACGGTATCGAACGCGTTGCGCCTGGCCTGCCTGGCGGCGCTGGCGACGTTGGGAGGAAATCACATGTCGATGGCTCAAACTCAGCCCGAAGCGCGGGCCATGTGGGTTGTGCGGTATGACCTGACCTCTCCGGAGGCCGTGCGCCACGTGATCGCCACCGCGAAAAAGTACAACTTCAACACCCTGATTGTGCAGGTGCGCGGACGCGGTGACGCCTATTACCTGAACGGACTCGAGCCCCGGTCTGAGTCCCTTGCGAGCCAGCCGGAGACCTTCGATCCCCTGCAAATGTGCATCGACCTAGGCCACGCGGAAGGCATGCAGATCCATGCCTGGCTGAATACCTTTTATCTGTGGGGCGGGGCGCAGAAGCCGAAAAGCCCGATGCACGTGGTAAACTCCCACCCGGAATGGGTGGCGGCGGACCGCGACGGAAAGGTATACTTCACGGCCGGCGAAAACCGCGAAGGCGCGTACATGGACCCGGCGAACCCCGAAGCGCGCAAGTTCATACACGACGTTTTTGTCGATGTGGCGACGCGCTACAACGTGGACGGCATCCACTTCGACTACGTTCGGTACCCCAACAAGGAAGTCGGATTCAACGACGGCGACCTCGAGCGGTTCAAAGCGCTGATTGATCCGAAAATCACGCCGGAGCAGAAGTCCGCACTGGCCGCGATGCCCCAGCGTGACGCCTACACCCTGATGTTTCCGGCGCAGTGGGCCCAGTTCCGCCGCGACTGCGTGACGGACGTGGTCCGCAGTGTGTATCGCAGTGTGAAGAAGGTAAAGCCCAACGTTGCGGTTTCGGCGGCGCTGATCCCGTGGGGAACGTTGACGAAATTTGAAGATTCCGACGCCTACAACA
>JAKQQT010000618.1 GCA_029564025.1 Armatimonadota bacterium
CAACCCGACCGGAGAAAACCCGTATGCGAAGTTTGTCGTGGAAGGGCTAAAGCGTTCCAGCCTCGACCCGAGCACGCGCATTCTTCGAGGCGTAGACCGCGACGGCAAGGTGTTCCAGTACGAGATCGCAAAGGGACAGGACGACTTGATGCAGGTGCTCGGTTCCCCCGCATCGGCGAAGACTGGCCTTGAAGCTGTCGGGCGGCTCACGCGCATCATGTCCATGCTGATAACGGTCAAGAACATATTGTGGGCGACGGGGAACGCCGTGCGCGACATCCAGTCCTCCATCAACTACGGTTCGTGGGCTGCGACGCTCTTTGACGGCATCCCGAAATGGATAGCCGCCATGACGGACATAATGGCGAACAAGGATTCGTACAAGCAGTATGTGGCAATGGGCGGCGGCGGGTACAGCTTCCTCACCTCCGGCACCACGAAGGGCAATGCGGAATACCGCGCCGATTTGTTCAAGGGGGGCACCGACCGAAGCGTTGGTGGAATGATTCGCTACGGCAGGCAGAAGGCGCTTAAAATCGCCACTTTCGAATGGCTGAACGAAACCGTGGAGCAGACCTCTCGCTATGCAGAGTTCAAGTACGGAAAGGCAGACGCAAAGGGCAAGTACGACCGCACCACCACCGAAGGAAAGCAGCGCGTGTTTCTGGCGTCGCAGGACGTTACGGTGGACTTCACCCTCGCGGGCAACCATCCGGCATATCGCGCCATTAAGCAGATCGTGCCGTTCTTCGGCCCGTCCGTTCAGGGCGTGTACCGGGCGGCTCGCATGTTCAGCCCCGAAGAACGCGGCAGGCTTGTCCCGCGACTGGTCAAGACCATCTTCAACTACTCCCTCCGCGCGGCGGCGCAGTACGCTCTTCTCTCCATGCTCGCGGATGACGACGATTGGGACGAGTACGCGCGTCTGGACGATGTGTACAAGGCGAAGCACCTGTTCATCCCCGTGAAGCGATTCGGCGGCGATGACGAGGGCGGTATGCTTGCCGTAAAGCTCCCGACATCGGAAGACCCGGTCAGTCGCGCGCTGTACACGCTCGCGCTGTGGGGCATCGGAGCGGCGTCGGACAAGTTCTCACTCGACGTCATGGCGACGGTGAGCGGCAATATCAGAGACATCCTCCCGGACGGAAGCATCTTTAGCCCGCTCTTGGACACCATCAACAACCAGACCTACCTTGGAATCCCGATTGTCTCGCAGAGCCTTGAA
>JAKQQT010000003.1 GCA_029564025.1 Armatimonadota bacterium
TAGCCATTGGCCACCCGGCCAATAGGCCTTTGCGCTTCATCCGGCTATACTGACCATCAAATCGTGGTGAAACGTGTGCGTCCGCAGAGGACGGCGGTGCGAGAGACGAAATTTTAAGTCCTTCACCTCAAACAGGAGATGGCGATTAAGATGGAAAAAAGGTTGGCTTGTTTGCGCAGGAGTCTGGCGAAAATGGGATGTGCGATGTCACGATCGGTGGTGGTGATGGTGGCGGTGGGTTGCGCCGGAAACCTCTGGGGGTCTGTCAGGCCGGTCAGCGGGGCTTTGTTCGATCCGTCGCTGGTGCCGACAACAAACACGGTCTACTTAGGCCCGGCGGTTGTAGCGAACAGGGTCATCGTCGAGGATGTGAGGATGATCGCGCTGGAGGTCGACAGCATCCTGTACGCCGATGTCGAAGGTCCGATAAGCGGCACCTGCTCTGGAGTCAGCATGAACGACCTGTACGGCCCGTATCTCGGGACGCCTCCGGTTGATTTTGCGGATGCGGTGACCAACTTGACGCTCAAAGGCGCTTACAACGTGATGACCAGCAAGGTGATGTTCGCCAACTCTATCACGACGGAGACCGACGGTGGGTTCTTCACGGTTGAATACGGGGGTGATGATGACGCCTACGTGTATCCTCTGGACAGCAACGGGGCGCGCATTGGAACCTGGCAACTTCATCTGTTAAGCAGTGGCTACGGAGAAAATAGTGTGCTTCGGCCGCATGGATTGCAGGTTCGCGTGAGGCGTAGTGACGGAAATACGGGTAATAACCAATTAGGAGGAGCGGCGTTCAGGCTGAGCGACTTCACGGGCGGTTCCGGCGTGCTTACCGATGTCAAAGGACTGGAGTTCGTGGATTCGACTCCGACGTTCGACCTGCTCATGGCGGGCATTTACAGGGGCACCGGGGAGTCGTTGCTGTACCGGGCCGGCCGGGCGGTCCCGATGCGGAATGCGACGTTTGACCAGCCCCTGGTGAATCCGATGACCAACGACGTCGCCCTGACCGGCTTTGCCGGGGCGGATAGCATTGCTGGGCCGTCCTGTGCTTATCAGTTCGATGGAGTGAGTACGGACAACTCGGTGATATGGCCTTCAAACGGCATCCAGCCGACACGGACGAACGCCCTGCTCGGGCTGGAAATCAACGGGATAGCCAACTTCGTGTATTGGGATTTCATGTTTTCGGAGCCGGTGACCCATGGGGTTGACGGCTTCTTTATTATCGATCAGATCGAAACGTACGAGACAACGCATGTTTTCCCGCTAGACGCCGGCCGGCGTCCGATTTCCACCTATTCCATCGTTCTTCTTCCGACCGCCACCCAGTGGGGCTCTGCCTTGATGAACGCGTACGACGTCCTGTGGAACGGTCCCGCGGATGATATTTCTATGGAGCAAGACCATAAAGGCAAAATAGGCGGCGTCGTGATGCCGCTGTCCGCCTTTGCCGGGGGCGTTGGCGGGCTGACTCAGGTTCACGGTATCCGGGTCTGTTATCAGAATCTCAAATTGTCGACAGCGCGTTTGGATCCGCTTGTGATCGGCTCGTACAAGGCGGCGCGCCTTCCGCGGCCGGTGTACGATGTGGAGACCGATCCCATGCCGACGCTGAAGCTGAGCGCCGACCGCCTATCGACGGACTATATCAGGCACAACTGGACGCTGAAGAGCCTGACGCTGGACACGGGACGCTACACCGACCTCGAAGGCCCCACAAACATGACGCGGACGACCACCGACGGGTTCCGCGCCTATCCCATCGACGGAACCCCTCCCGCTACGGCACGGGATGCCGCGCTCGGGCTGAACGGCTGGATTTCGGTCAACCCGGGAACATGCTATTGGTACTTCAAAACGGCCGTGACGAACGGTTTTGACGGCGGCTTTTTCTTTTTCAACGACAACAACGACGACTCCGTCAAGTTCGAGCCGCTGGACGCCAACGGCAACGTGATCGCGGGGTACTCTTTGGTGGTGGACAAGTCCCGCGATCTGGTGATCTATCCGGCGAATTTCATGAATGTCTCATGGAAGTACTACGCGGTTACCGATTCGAATCCCGCCGCCAACACCAACTGGAACACCCAACCACGCGGTGCGGCCTTTACGCTGGCCTGCTTTACCAACAGTGCGGGATTGTCGCTGACCAATGCGGTGAACGGATTGAAACTGACGGATGTAAATTTAAACGCCGATGTGGTCATGGTGGGCCTCTTCAAGGGTCCGCCTGATCCGCCCAAAACCGGAATCGCCTCGCCGATCACGGCGGCCACCTACACACCGCCGCTTGTCGGGTCTGGGCCTTACTCGAACGATGCCGCAGTGGCCAGCGTGCGGAGCGATACTTCCGCATCTTGGTCCGTTAAAGGCCCGAGCAGCGTAGCCGTCATGCGGCACCGGTCAGAGGGTGTGTTCTACCCTCTCAACGGAACCAATCCGGATCCCAATCCGGGGGCTCCCTATACGGAGGCCTATACCAATGCGCTGCTTGGGCTGAATATGGACGGCATCGTGCAGACGTACTTTACGGAGTACATGTTCGACACGCCGGTCAAGAAGCCGGATCAAGGGTTCTTCATCATCGAATCCAATGGCGAAGACTTGTTTGTGGTGCGGCC
>JAKQQT010000643.1 GCA_029564025.1 Armatimonadota bacterium
CGTGGTTCATTTCCCGGACGGACGCAACGAACGAGTTGAGCCGTTGCCGTTTGAGAACATCGACGGGATCATGGAACGTGCAATCAAGCAACGGGTGGAACGGGAGTCGGGCAAGCCTGAATCCGCAACCCCGTCCTACTATCGCTTCGCTATCAAGGGGACCGAGTGCGACGTGTTCGACATCGCGAAGGCGGCCGGACTGACGCCGGCTTCGACGATGGCGCTGAAATACCTGCTGCGGGCCGGAAAGAAGGGCGCGACGGTCGAGGATTTGCGGAAGTGCATCAGATGTGCCGAGCGGGAAATCGAGTTGCGGGAGGGTGAACGACATGCCTAAAATCCTGTTCAAGCGCTTGTCTCAAGACGCGATCATCCCTGCATACGCGACGCCCGGAGCGTCGGGAATGGATGTCGCTAGTCCGGTTGATTGTCTGATCGACGCGGGTAAAACGGCATTGATTAAGCTCGGGCTTGCTGTCGCAGTGCCGGACGGGTGGGAATTGCAGGTCAGGCCGCGCTCCGGTCTGTCGCTCAAGACGAAGCTCCGGTTGCCGAACGCTCCCGGGACCATCGACAGCGACTATCGCGGCGAAGTCGGGGTCATCATCGAAAACACGGATGCAGATCCGAACTTCGTTTTCATGCCTCCGGCGTTTCGGATCAATCGCGGCGACCGCATCGCGCAGCTCGTTCTCTGTCCCGTCGCCCGCGCCGAACTGGTCGAAGTCGATGAACTGCCGGACACGCAGCGGGGAGCCGGCGGATTCGGGAGCACTGGGAAATGAACGACGACGGGATTCTGTACTACGGCTGCTATCGTTGCGGGATCGAAGTTGCGCCGGAGTCGGTCGAATGGGTCCGGAATGAGCCGTTTTGCGCCGAATGTGCCGAATATGAGCGGAGGAAGCCGGAATGACGAATACGGATCATCTGCTTCGGAATCGTTTCGTATCGGTGGCGTATCTTCCGGCGAAGCGGCCGGTGATATTCGTTCATTCGCTCATGTCGGACGAGTGCGCGGAGGTGTTATGCGGAAGCGACGGCCCCGTGGTGTGGGGGCAACTGCGCGAGAAGTTCCGGGACGGCATGACATTCCATCTCGTTATCCGGTTCATCGGCGAACACAAGCTGCGAATCGTCCGCTACAGTCTCGCTGCGTGAGGCGGGACACATGAGAACTCCAAAGGGGCGGCCTGAATCGGTCGCCCCTTCGCTTGTGTACGCGGTGATACCCGGACTACCTCCGAGCGTCAATCATACGTACTCCTACGGCCGGCGAACGGTGTACAAGGACGCATCGGCCAAGCAGTGGCAGAAAATGGCGTCGCTATATCTCCGGCGCGGGAGATCCTGCGACGCTCCGTATGCCGGTCGAGTCTCATGCAACATCATCCTGACGACGAAAACGAAACGGCGCATGGACTGCGACAACCGGATAAAAGCCGTGCAGGACTGCCTCGCGGTTGCTGGGGTGCTTCTGGACGACTCGCAGATATGGGCGTTGAACGTCACTCGGCGGGAGGGGTCGGAGGAAACCACGACTGTCGAGGTGATTGCGATTGTTGACCCGGACACAAGCGACGACGATATTGATGATCGGCGCGGACATGCCGACGGCGATACAGGAGCGGGAGCGGGAAATACGAAGCGCTGCCGACGACATAGGCATAGACTATGCGCGGGACAGGGTGCAAAAAACCGCGACGACCCATGCGATAGAGGTGATAGTCGCGCAGTTGCGTAACGACCGGGTGCGCGAGGAACTGGAGATTGTTCACACGGAATACCTGCGGATCATGGCGCAGTTGACGCCGCGACAACGGACGTTCGTCTACTGGCGGTACAGGCGTCGGTTGCCGCTCGCGTCCGTCGCGATGAAAATGGGCGTATCGGCAAAATGCGCGGAATGGCATGCCGCAAGGCTATTTCGCACCATCGAAAAAATCTGCAACGCTGAAAACTAGGGTTTTTGCGCTTGACAGGCATGATATAATCTATGATGGAATAGTCTAAACAGATGGTCCGGAGCCCTCAAAAAGGGGTTCCGGGCCTTTTTTCATGCCTGAACGGAGGCGCAACCGTGAATGCGGAGAAGGACATCGTCGGGTACGGAAAATTTGCGCTGGTGCGGTTCGCATCTCGTCGGCGCGTCTCGTTTCGCGTGCTGAACCTCAACATAGCCGATGTCCCGTGTACAGCGTCGGTGCTGTGCCGGGACGATTGCAGGATAGATTTGGAACTTACGCGGGAATGGGCGGAGCGGACGGAAAAGAGCGGGACACACGTAGAGTCCCGGATGTTCCTGTGAGGGGGGCGGACACATGAGGAGATCGCTGAACTGGGACGAGCGGCTGACGTTGGCGTGCTGGTACCTCGA
>JAKQQT010000645.1 GCA_029564025.1 Armatimonadota bacterium
AGCCAGGTCGTTCTCGGACAGCCAGCCCAGTTGCGCCATCAGCGCCATGGCGGCGGGGATTCCGGCCCGTGCGGCGCCGTCGTCCACTTTCAGGGCAAGCCCCTCGCCGGTCGCGATGTTGGCCACGCACCGCACGCCTTCCGCTCCGCCTTTCGCCAACAGGTGCGGGGCAATGCGCATAACGCGTGTGTCGAAACCGGTGGTGCCGGATACCATCTCCGGATGCGCCTGTTCGGCGGAACGCAAGCGGGCCGCCGCGTCGGCGTAGTCGCTCGGCAGGTTGCAACCGCTGGCGAACCTCGCGAACGCCATCGCGGCCTCCCTGAGACTCACGGCAGGCGCGGGAAGCCCGCAACCATCCACGCCGAAAACAACCTGTTCTTCGGGAATGTCACAGAAAACCGACATGGTCTTCGCGAACAAGCGGTTGACGGGATGGTTCGGCTCGAGGTATGTGTTCAGATCCGCGCCGAGGTGTTTCGCCAGCGCCAGCATACCCGCGTGCTTGCCACTGCAGTTGCTGTGGATCGGCGTCGGTTCAAGGCCCGCCTGGCGCAATGCTTTCGCGGAGTCGGAATCCTCCGGGTAGTGCGCCCCGCATTTCAGCGCCGATTCCGGCACTCCCGCCTTGGCGAGGATGGAACGCGCGGCTTCCACGTGAAAAGGCTCGCCGTGGTGTGATCCCGCGATGACAGCGATCTCCGACTCGCTCAAATCCCATGCGTTCGCCGCGCCTCCCGCGATGACAGTCATGGACTGAAAGGGTTTGGCCGACGAACGAAGGTACACAGGTGAATGAACGTCGCCCTCACAGTGTCCGTTTCCTCCCGCATCGGAGACGGCGTAGCGCACTTGATGCACGCTTTCAACCAGAGCGCCGCGCGTGACTTCCACCCTCATGACGTTTCTCCATTCGTGTCGTTGGACGCAAGCCATTCGTCCAGGAACCTCGCGGAGCGAAGGGGCCTTTCGAGCCTCTCGGTCAGAAAAGCGCGCGTCAACCGGAGTATCTGCCGGCGCGCCAGCGGAGTGACGGGAATGCGCGCCAACTCGGCCAGTTGCGTTGTCTGCGAAGCCGAACCGATGCGCACGGCTTCATCGCAGGTGCGCATTAAGCCCTTGCCGTACGGGATGCAGGCCGGGCACATCACGCCGCCGAGAGCGGGCGAGAACCCCGGGTATGTGGCCGAGTGACGGTTGCACCGGACGCAGGGATCGAATGCCGGCGCGTAGCCCACGCAGTCCATCATCTGCAGTGTGTACAGCGCCGTCAGCCAGGCCAGGTCCGTGCCTGATGTGGTGATGTAAAGGGCGGCGAGAAGTAGATCGAACAGGTCGGCGTTGGGGTGGCGGTCGTCGGTGAACTGGTCGGTCAGTTCGGTAAGGTAACTCGCCGCATAGATCCGGTCGAGGCTCTTGCGCAGGGCCGGGAATGATTCGCGGGACTCCACCTGTGTCAGCACGTCGAGGTTTTGGCCGGAGGACAGCATCACGCGGCAGTAGCCGAACAGTTCGGTTCCGCCGGCGAGTTTGGAGACGGGCCGCCTCGCGCCCTTGGCGACGGCGCGCAGTTTGCCTTTTTCGCGGGTGAACAGCGAAACGATGCGGTCGGTTTCACCGAGCGGGGTGCGGCCCAGGACGATGGCGTTGGCGCGGTAGACACGTGGGGTGGTCATGGGGTGCGCCTGCCGGGGATCACGCGAACTCCGGGAGCTTCGAGGCCTCTTCCAAGATGGTTTCGGCGGCCGAGGTGCCGATACGCGTGGCGCCTGCTTCGAGCATGGCAAGCGCATCTTCCAGTGTGCGGATACCGCCCGCGGCCTTAACGCCCATCTCCGGGCCGACGGTTTTCCGGAGGAGGCGAACGTCCTCAAGCGTGGCGCCGCCGGTGCCGAAGCCGGTGCTGGTCTTCACGAAGTTTGCTCCCAGAGCCTGGCACAAATCCGCCGCGCGAACCTTTTCGTCGTCGGTGAGGTAACAACATTCGAGGATGACCTTGGTGACCACCGGCCGCTCAACTTCCATAGCGGTGACGCGCGCCGTTTCCAGCAAGTCGCTCAACTCGCGCTGAACCTCGCCCCAGTCGCCCGTTTTCAGGGCGCCGAGGTTCAGCACCATGTCAACCTCGGTGGCGCCGCCCGCGATGGCCGCGCGGACCTCGTGCATTTTACTGCCGCGCACGGAACAACCGGTCGGGAATCCGGCGACGGTACAAACCGCCACGCCCGAACCGGCCACCACCCGCGCCGCTGTTTTGACCCATATCGGGAATACGCACACGGCGGCCGGTTTGAGCAGAACGGCGCGTTCGCACAGCGAAACAATGTCGGTTTTCGCCGCGGAAGGTTTTAAAAGAGTCATGTCCAGCGTGGCGGCCAGTTCACGTTGTGTCATGTCTTTTCCTCCGACTTGAGGTTGTGTATGAAATCCGCGACGCGCCGGGGCATGTCCTCGCCGCCCGACGCGATGATGTTGACGATGGCGCTCCCGACCACCGCGCCCTCGGCGACGTCCCAAACGGCGCGAACGTGTTCCGGTGCGCTGATGCCGAAACCCACGCCAATGGGCGTCGATGTGTGCTCGCGAATGCGCGCGATCAACGGCGGCAGATCCGGCGGTCCCGACTGTTGGGCGCCGGTGACTCCCGCCCGACTGACGCAATAGATGAATCCCGTGGACAGTTTGGCAACGGCTTCAATGCGGTCATCGGTGCTGGTCGGCGCCAGGAGAAAGATCGTGTCCAGTCCGTTCGCGTCTGCTGATGTTTTCCACTCGGCGGCTTCCTCGGGCGGCAGGTCGGTCACAATCAGGCCGTCGACACCGGCTTTCGCGCAATCTTTCGCAAAACGGTCGAATCCGGGGCGCGCGACCAGGTTGGTGCAGGTCATGAGCGCGATGGGAACTTCATATCCGTTGTTCCGCAGACGCCGGACAACGCCCAGAACACCGCTGGGGGTGGCGCCGTTTTCCAAGGCTCGCTGAGCGGAATGTTGGATAGTGGGTCCGTCCAGCAAGGGGTCGGAGAAAGGCATGCCCAGTTCCACAACGTCGGCGCCGGCGGAGGCAAGCACCGGAACGAGGGCTTCCGTAACCTCCAGCGTGGGGTCGCCGCCGGTGATGTAAGCCACCAGAACACCGCGGCTTTTTCGTTTTTCGAATGCTTGTGTTATTCGCGACATCACGGATTAGGTGCTGAAAGAATGGCCTGGACCTGCTCGACGTCCTTGTCTCCGCGACCGGAGACGTTGATGATCAACGAGGCGTCATTCGGGAGTTCGGCGGCAACGCGCAGTGCCTTCGGGATGGCGTGGGCGGTTTCCAGCGCGGGAATGATGCCCTCCTCGCGGGCCAGAATCTGAAAACCTTCCAGCGCCTCGTCGTCGTTTGCCACGTCGTATTCCGCCCGCCCGGTGTCCTTGAACCACGAGTGTTCCGGACCGACGCCCGGGTAATCCAGCCCCGCGGAAACGGAGTGCGTGCCCATAATCTGACCGGCGGCGTCCTGAAGGACATATGTCCGGGAGCCGTGAAGAACACCCGGATCGCCGGCTTTCAGCGTGGCCGAATGGCGGCTCGTTTCAACGCCTTCGCCGCCGGCTTCGACGCCGATCAGGCGGACTTCGGTATCGTCCTTGAACGGCCAGAAGATTCCCATGGCGTTGCTTCCGCCGCCGACACAGGCGACAATGGCGGCCGGCAGGGAACCGGTGCATTCGATGATCTGCTCGCGGGCTTCGCGTCCGATAACGCTTTGGAAATCCCGCACCATCGCCGGGAACGGGTGCGGCCCGACCACACTGCCGATGACATAGTGGGTGTTGTTAACGTTGGCTACCCAGTCTCGGAAGGCTTCGTTGATGGCGTCCTTCAAGGTTTTTGTGCCGGAATCGACGGGAACCACTTCGGTTCCCAGAAGGCGCATGCGGAACACGTTCAGCGCCTGACGCTCGGTGTCTTCCCGGCCCATGTACACCACGCACGGCAAGTTCAAAAGCGCGCAGGCGGTGGCGGTGGCCACGCCGTGCTGACCGGCGCCGGTTTCGGCAATGATCCGCGTTTTGCCCATCCTCCGCGCCAGCACAACTTGCGCCAGGGCGTTGTTCAGCTTGTGCGAACCCGTGTGGCAGAGGTCCTCGCGCTTCAGCCAGATGCGCGCGCCCCCGGCCTTCTCTGTCAGGCGGTACGCCGGAGTGAGCGGGGTGGGGCGGCCGACATAATCGCGAAGCAAGGCGGAAAGTTCGGCCCTGAAACCGGGATCGGTCTTCAGCGTGTTGTAGCGCTCCGTCAACTCGTCAAGGACCGGGACGAGGATCTCCGGCGCGAAACGTCCGCCGTAGGGTCCGAAGCGCCCTGTGTCGATCTGGTTGTCCTGTGTTGATTGCATGGGATATCGTGTCAGCTCAATGCGCTTGCGCCAGCCGCCTTCTTAAGCCTAAACGCCGCGGCGCGTCCGGTTCAACAGCGAGCCCCGGTCACAAAACGCCGAATCGCGTCATGATTTTTCACCCCGGGCGCAAGTTCCACGCCGCTTGATACGTCCACGCCCCACGGACGTGTATGACGAACCGCTTCGCCAACATTGTCTGGTGTAAGACCACCCGCGACAAGCACAGGTTTCCCGTATGTTTGCGCAACGGCGACCAGCGACCAGTCGAACGTCTTTCCCGTTCCGCCCTCGGCGTTCGGTACGAAGGCGTCCAGAAGGATGCGGTCGGTTTCCTGTATGCGCGATTCGATGTCCGCGCGTAGGGAGTCGGCGTCGCGGGCGCGAAATGCGTGAATCACGATGACGCCCGTCTGCCGAACCAAGTCACGCCATTCATCGACTTCAGCGGCGGTCCAGATGTCGCGCGGCAGGCGGTGAAACTGAACGGCCTGCAGGGGAACGCGTTGCACGGCGTCCCGAACAAATGAAAACGGTTCCTCCACGAAAACGCCGACGCGCTCAATGCGTGTTAATGCCTCTGACACCCTCGCCGCGGTTTCGATATCAACACGGCGCTTGCTGGGCGCGAAGACGAATCCGATGGCATCCGCGCCGGCCTCGCACGCGGCGGCGGCATCCTCGGAGCGCGTGATGCCGCAGATTTTCACATACACGCTCAACGGGTGATCCTTGAAACACCGGACAGTTCCCGAACGCGGGACGGAACGTCAGCGGATGTCATCAACGCTTCCCCGATCAGCACGGCGTCGGCGCCCCATCCGGCGACCTCCGCAACATCCTGCGCGTTGAAAAGCCCGCTTTCGGACACGATGACCGTATCGGGGCGTTCCGCGCGCACGGCAGATGCGAGTTCCCGTGTGGTTTCCAGTGAAACCTCGAAAGTCGCAAGGTTGCGGTTGTTGATGCCGATCACGGTTGCCGGCACGGCGAGCGCCTTTTTGAGGTCGGCTTCGTCGTGAATCTCCAGCAGATACCCAAGGCCCAGGCGTTCAGTTTCGGAAAGCAGTTCCGACAAGGCATCCGTGTCCAGCATCGCGGCGATCAGCAGAACGGCGTCCGCGCCCATGGCCCGGCTTTCGGCAATCTGCCAGGGATCGTACAGGAAGTCCTTGCGCAGAACCGGTACCGGAACCTGATCGTGAATCCGGCTCAGATCGTCGGGGTCGGCAAGGAAGAAGTTCCTTTCCGTTAGCACGCTGATGGCCGAGGCGCCGTAGTCGGCATAGGCGCGGGCCTGATTCACAGGATCGAAGTCGGCGTTCAGGAGGCCTTTGCTGGGGGAGGCGCGTTTGACCTCGGCGATCAGGGCCGTGCAACCTCCGCCGCGCAAGGCCGCTTCCCAGTCCCGGGCGGCCGGTTGGGCGAAGGCGCGTTCCGTCATCGCGGATAGCGGAACCGCGTTCCGTCCGGCGGTCACTTCAGCCCGTTTCTTCTCCAGGATGCGCTCGAGTATGTTCAAGGATGCCCTTCCGCGGCGCCATTTTGGCGTGTGATTCCCTGTTCAGTGTACCCCAACGGTGAGCGTTTCGGGAATCCCCGGATATCCAACGGCGGGACCTTGTCTGGGCTCGATGGAGTTCGCTACTCTCAGTTTGATAGTTCCAATATCCATCGGAAGGATGCACGGGAAGGCGGTGTAAGTCCGCCACTGCCCCGCAACTGTAACGGCCTCGAATCCGCCGACACACCCTCAGGGGAAGCCATTGCGCAAGCGAGAAGGCGTCGGAAAGGATGGCCGAAGTCAGGAGACCGATCCTTTCGATTCGAACGGCGCCCGCACCGGATGCGCCGTTCCCTGACAGGGTCCGCGGGGACCCCGGAAAGGATTCGCTGTATGTTCGCGCCGCTTCGCAGGTTTGGTTTGTCCTTACTGCTCATCGCCTGCCTCTCGCCGGGTCTGTTCGCGTCCGTCAACGGTTTCACGCCAACAGACGGTTGGGAGGCCGATGACCTGATGTTGCAAGCCGATGTATTCGCTGTTGCGGACGACGGACGCCTGGCGGTCGGCGCTCTCGGCGTCAACGGCGCGGCGATAACCGTGTATAGTCAGGCTGTTCCTGCAGGTCGTTCAGTGTTGGCTGAATACGAGTGCGCGGGTCTCCAGTATCTCAGCGGCCTGGCCTTCCGCGGAAAAGACCATCTGCTGATTGGAGAGAACGGCTCGCGCAAGACCCTGTTGGACCTGGACCTCGGCACCGGGAGCCTGTCCGCGATGGCGCCGGACAACGCCATCCGCAACATCTCGCAGGTACGTGTCCGCCCGACGGACAACAGCATCTTCGCACTGGTCGCCAACAATCCGGGAAGGGGTGCCGTGGTCAAAGTCGACCACTTTTCGCCCAATGGTTTCGGATCGGTGACTCCGTTTGTCACCAACATCGGAACGGGCTACCTGGGCGGACTGGGATTCGACGCGGAGGGCAGGGTGTACGTTGGCGATACCAACGATCCCTGGTTCATGGGCAACGCAGGAGTCGTGCGGGTATTCGACGCCGGCGGCGCGCCGGTCGATTCCATCAGCCTGGCGGCCGGGGGTGGTTCGGGACTGTACGACCTGGCGGCTTCCGCGACCGGTGAGTTGTTTGCCACGACCGGCGCGACCGTCACGCGCGTTGCGAACGGCGAGGTTTCGGAACTGGGCCGGTTCGGCGGGATATATCCCTTCCCCACGGAACTGGCGCTGGACGGAAACGGCGGCGTGATTGTTAACGGAGCCTTCACCGGTGTCGGCGGTCTGTTCCGCGTCCGGCCGACTTCGCCCACGGCGGTTCCGGAACCCGCGAGCGTCTTATTATTGGGAATCGGCGCTGTGTCGATACTGCGCCGCCGCGTATGGCATAATTGAAATGATGGCACGAAAAGTACGACAGGAAGCCCGCGCACGGGCATTCACGCTGATTGAACTGCTGGTGGTGATCGCCATCATCGCGATTCTGGCGGCGATTCTGTTCCCGTTCTTCGCCCGGGCGCAAGAACGCGGACATATGTCCACCTGCGCGTCGAACCTTCGGCAGTTGTGTACCGCAAACCGGATGTATGCCGCCGACTGGGAGGGCCACTTCGTACCCGCGGCTCCCGGTTTCCCCAAAGACAACAACCGCTGGTACGGCGTGCGGGTCAACGGCATCTTTGTGCCGAAGGAAGGCCCGCTCGTTCCCTACCTTGCCGACGGCGGATTGTTGCGCGACTGTCCGTCCTTCAATCCCCGGGTTGGCTTCGACAAAGGAACAGGCGGTTACGTATACAACGCGATCTACGTGGGCGGCCGCATCGGACGACTCGGTTACACCGTGGAGGGTTTCAACGGCTCGGCTTCGGAATCGGACATTCCCAAACCGGCGTTGATGCCGATGTTCGCCGACGGGGCGCTGGACGTCGGCAAGGGGCTCGCCGAAACCTATCTGATGACGCCTCCGCCGGCCCTGGCGCGTTCAATTCCCGGCGGTCAGGCGCTGGACCCCACCACCCATTTCCGCCACAACGGTCGGGCCAATGTCGGCTTTGTGGACGGCCACGTGGCCTCCCTGCCGATGCAACAGAGCGTGGACAGCAGTCCCGTCTATCCTTCCGCCAGCCCGCTCAGCCGGAACATCGGCTGGTTCGAGTGGCCGAAGTAGCTCTTCGCGCCCGGTCTGCCGCCTGAGTTGTGGGAACCCGACGTGTGGAAGGGGCGTGAGTGCATCTTCGAGGAGATCCGGCGGGACGACATCCGGAAGGTAACCCGGTTCGAGGCCAAGACCCCGCTTTGGATGCAAAGGCTGATGTCGCGGAATCGTGTATAATGGAGTTTGGAATCCAACGCATTGAAACGCGTGCCGACCCTGATTTGCCGGATTCCAGAAAAACCACAATCCAGGGAGTTGACCCGCGATGGCATTCCCCTTCCGCATTGTCCGTGTTCCGCACATTCTTTTCCTGTTCCTCGTGATCCTGTCCTCCGCGTTGGCGCAGGTCTCCTACAGCGACGGCGAGCCCACGCCTGCCCCGGACTCTTTTGTCCGCGTGCGGCGCCCCATCATCATCTGGCCCGTTTACTGCGACAACGGAATGAAGGTGGAACTCGTCGAGATGACGGTCAACGGCGCTCGCGTCAATGCTGAATACAACAACGCGAGGCGAGCCGTGGTCTACCGCCCGGTCGATCCGCTACAGCCGGATCCTTACCGCGTGCGGTGCCGGGTTCGACTGAACGGGAACCGTTTGGTGGACAAGGAATGGAACTTCACCGTCCACGACAACGCCACCGATCCGGCTCCGCAACCGGACGCCGTTCAGGTGGCGATGTGGCAGGAGGCGAATCGTCTGCGTCAATCGGCGGGCCTGCCACCCTTCCGCCTGAACGCCAATCTGTGCGCCGCCGCCCTGGCCCACACGAACTACATGAAGCTCAACAACGTGGTGGGCCATCTGGAGAAGCCGGGCCTGGCGGGATACACGGGCGAGGATGTGTTGCGCCGAGCGCTGGCGTTCGGGTTTGACGGAACGGAATGCTTCGAGGACGTTCATTCAGGCTCCGGAACACCGCAGGAAGCCGTTCGGGCTCTCTACAACGCGCCTTACCACCGGATGCTGTTCCTGCGGCCCGGCGAACTTGAGTTCGGCGCCGGGGCCACGGATCGCTTCTTTGCCGTATCCACCGGCGGGTCGAACGTTCAGGGTGTGGTGTTTTCTCCGGGCGACAACAGCCGCGACATCCCCGTATCGTGGGACGGCATCGAAACGCCGAATCCGCTGTTTGCGCATACAGGCGCGAAAGCGCCCACCGGTTACGTCATCACATTGTTCAGTTTTGGTCCGAATCCGGCTCCGATCCGCGTCACGGACGCCAAACTGCAGGAGGCTCAGCCGCGCGCCGTCACCGTCAATGCGCCCGCATTTGTGGTGGAGCAGTCGGTATTGCGGCCCGGCGATATCCGCCTGCCTGCGGAGTTCCTGCGCATTATCGTGGAGCATCCGGAAACGGTGTCGGAGTACCTCTGGTCGGTTACGTCTCCGGACTGGCAGGCGCGGGCAACGCGGCCCGATCTGCCGGATGCTTCCGCCGCGGCTCTGCTGGTTGAGGCGCTGAATCCGGTGATCACCGGCCAGGTCATCTATGCCGACGAGCGTTTCCGTGAGGTGCCGCTGGGCGATGAGACGAAAAAACTGCTGGTTGATTCCACCGGCGCCAAGTCCGGACGGCTTAACCGCCTGCTGTTGGAAGATGCCTTCCCGGACTATCTGCGTCAGCCCAAAAACGCGCTTCCCGATACCGGCCAACCCCTGCCAACAGTGCTGAGCGCAGGCCAGTTAATCGATCCGGAAGGCCTTCTTACTGCCCTGCGAGCCGGAGAGACACCCGCCGCGCGGCACATCTGGTCGCAGTTTTCGCGAAACACACGCATGGCGCTGGCGCGGTTGGCCGGAACGAACAACCCGGTGGCGCCGCCCCTGACGGAGGCGTTGAACACGCTGATTGTCGGACCGAATCTGTACGACGCGACGGCATACGCCGATGTGCCTCTGAGACAAGTCACACAGGATTTGCTGTCCGCCCAACCACCGATAAACGTTGCCGCATTGAACCGGCTTCTTCTGGAAGACGCATTCCCAGGCCGCCTGAGCGCCGGACCGCCGGAAGAGGAAAAGCCGGGCGCCGAGGTCCCGTGCTGGCTCAACCATGCCAACAATGATTCGGAATTGAAGCCCAAAACCGACAACGGCTTCTGGGTACCCGGCGCTTTCCTGATACCGAAAGCTCCGCTGAAACCCGACACAACGTATTTCGTAACCGTATCAGCGCACCTGCAGAACGGTTCGGACAGCGGCACGGACATTTCGCGCAGATGGAAGTTCCGAACAGGCCGGGAATCCGCGCCCGTTGTGGTCAAAACCGATGCTCCCAAACCCGTGGTAGTCGTCGAGCCGCCGTCATTCTCCTTCAGCCGGAAGGTTCATGTTCTCCCAAAACGTGAATGGTACCTCAATGTGGAAAATCCGCCTGAAAATCCTGCGTGGCCGATGCGCGTGTTGGTTACCGGCGAAGCCGACGCCGTTTTCGTGGACCAGAAGATTACCGCGCAACCGGGGCAGAAGACCGGGATGAAGATGGAGTTCAACAGCCAAACACAACCGAGGCTGGAGGTTTTCTCGCTGAAACCCGGTGACGACCCGAATACACCCATTTACCAGTTTTAGAACGGGATTACAGCGCAAGCGTTGACGTAGCAATACGGCGGACGTATATCCGACCGGGCGGATTCGGACGGTAGCGATGACTTTCATCAATGCGCCATTCGAGATAATCCTCTTCATCAACGCCTTGGCGTTGCTGGTTCTGGCCGTCTATACGTGGCAACGACGGCGCGCGCCGGGCGGTTTCTGGGCAACGCTTATG
>JAKQQT010000654.1 GCA_029564025.1 Armatimonadota bacterium
GAAGTGGCTTTCATAGGCCACTTTCATCTTGTCCAGCAACGGGCTGGCGATGTTGCCGTCCTGTGTCAGGGTGAAGGCCACGTCGTCGCCGTTCAGCATCAGGCGGCCGGCTTCCTTCTTGGTCTTGGTGTCCGCCGTCAGGTAATCCACCAGAAGGTTCTGCGTGGTCAGGTTGGCGATGGTACCGAAGCCCGTGTTGTTCACTCCGCCGTTGCCCGGGGTGGAGTTCTGGCCGGCGTTGCCGTTCAGCTGACCGCAGTGCGGAGCAAACCAGATCACACACCGGTCCGCGATGCGCTGTTTGCGGGGCACCTTGGTGTTCGGGTAACCGGGCTGGTCGATGATGTAGGGCCGATACTGGTCCAGAATCGCCGAAGTAATCGGTTCGCGGCACTGCACGCGCCACATGTCATACAGGTTTCCGAACGGCGACACCGTATTAGTCAGCGGATCGTTGAAGTTGGGCATGCCGCCTTCCACGATGACTGTTCGGCCGGAAACAGGATCGACTCCCAGAGTCGGCATTTCCTGCCATTCCGTGCGCGGGCCGATCGGGTTGTTGCCGTTGTACACGCCCATGTTCTGTACGGCGTTGTTCGGGAATGGACGGTAAGTGAAGTAACTTTCCGTCGGCACGCCGGTGGTTGTCAGCGTGTTCGTGGTCCAATAGATCGACTTCTGCGCCGCCGCGAAGTCCGACACCAGCAAGGTTCGGCTCTGGGCGATAAACGGTGAAGTGGAGAAGCCGCCGACGCTGTCCGCGACATATCCCTGTGTGGTGTTCTGCACCATCACGTCCATCAGGAAGTCCGAAACTTCCAGCGGGGTGTACCACTTGCCCCGGAACACGCCTATGCGCACCGGGTCCGGCGTCAGTTCGATGACGGCGCCCAGTTTCGGCGCGTCCTCCACATCGGCGTAAAGTTTGGTCCAATTGTCAAAGTCGTCTTTACAGAAGCGAACGGGCGTGGCGTCCAGTTCGCGATTGACGTCGATTGTGATGCCAGGGTTCACCTGGGCCTTGAACTTCTGGAAGATGTTCTGGTCCGGGTCCTTGATGACGACGTAAGTTTTCGTCGTCAGAGCCTGTTCCATATCGTATTCAAGGTACGACGGATTGACCGCAACCTCGATGTTAACAAAATCGCCCGGCAGGCCGACACGGTAAGTCTGCGCAAGGAGGTCCTTCTTGTCCTGTTCGAGGTCCGGATTACCGGTCACAATCGGCAAGCCGGTCAGGATGTTGCCGTTGGGAGACTGGCCGGAACTTTTATCTGTGAACCATATATCCCACGCGCCCGCATCGTCGGATTGGTAGATGACCCGGGGTTGCAGAAGTCCGAACGCGCCGGCATCGTCGTTTATCGGCAACGCCGCGCCCAGCAGTTCGTTCGCGTCGTCAATATCGCCGTCGCCCAGGGTTACTCTGCGGGCTGTCGCGTCCGGAGCGTCTTCACCCATACAATCGGGATCATACGGGAAAGCGTACTGGTAGATGCTGAACAAGGCCGTTGTAGGATCTTCCGGCGCCTTGTCCGCGTACAGGTCGTTGTCCGAGTCGATACGGTCGCTGGAAAATCCCAACTGGTTGAGCGAGTTCCAGAACGGCATCATATCTCGCGGCGCCATTTCGTTTTCCGCGTCAACCCACACTGTCGCCTGCATCGGATTCCTCAGGCTGACGCTGTTGCCGGTGGCCCGGGACTGAGCCACCCAGACGCGCGACAGGAACGGCTTGGCCAGGTTGGCCTTGGTGACATCGGTGTCGTGAATCGGGTCCGCGATGTTGCCGAAATCGTCGATCGTGTCAAACGCCAGGTCGCAAACCGTGAAGGCCAGCAGAGAACCGTCCTCGTTGAACTTGGGGTTCAGGATGGACTGCTCCGGCATGGAAAGAATTCGGCGCGGGTTCGAGGCGCTCTGATCGACGCTTGTGTCCCATAGCCACAGACTGGTGTAATGGGTGGTGGGGTCATTCGCCTTGTAGCCGCGCAGGCTGACAAAAACGATGAAGCGCGGTGTTTCGGATGGGAACCAGACGGGTGTGGCGTCCGGAATCAGGATGGGCGTCACCTTCTGTTCGGGGTCGTCCTCCGTTCCGGTTTCCTCGATAATCGCCCCGCCGACGGCGGGCGAAAGAATCTTCGTGATGGTGGGTGCGTCTTCGAAGGCGTTCTCGCTGTAAGCAATCACGCGCACCGGCATGCCGGGATCGGTAACTTCCACGTTGCCTTCCGGTCCGGGAGCGGTTTCGGGCTGGTAAATCTCGTTGTCGCCCGGGAAGAAGGCGCTGAATGCCAGTTGGGCGGAATCCGCGGCGACGTTGGGTTCAAACTGCTCACCCCGGTCTTCGCCCTCGAGGCCAAGGCTGATCAGTCGTCGGTCATCCCCGAACACGGAAAGATAAAGGTGATAGTCCGCGCCTGCAAGGAAAGCCGGTCCCAGCAACTCCACTTCCGGGTTGGGGTAATTGTCCGCAAAGCTTCTGTCCGACGAAAGGACGTAGACACTGGAACCCGGGAACATGGCGGGCTGAATCTCGTTGGTCGGACCGCCGCCGTCGAGGTTGCCGTCCGTCGCCGGATTGCCGCCGTGCGAGTTCTTGTGGAAAACGTCCGTGCGTTCCCTTCCGGGTCGCACCTTGCCCAGCTCGATCAACTCTCGCGTGGTTGGTTTTTTAACATCCGGCGTGGTCGGTTTGGCCTTGGTCGCAACCGGCTTTTTGGAAACAACCGGGCCCTTTGTCGCCACCGGGCTTTTCGCCGGAGTGCGGACGGCCGCTGGAGCGGACACACGCGCCTTGCCGGTTTTCGGCGTAACACGCGAGGTCGGGTAGCGGGCCGCTTGCGATGTCGTGAGCGACACCAAGGCAAACAGGCCGACTACGATGACGGGCCATTTAGCGGTGAAACGATGGAACATGACCTTCTATCTCCCCAATTTGATGACAGCGCCCCTTCGGGCCTGCCGTCGGCGCGTGTTGGGATTCCTATTTCTCTAAGGCGAATACTCTGGCAGAGGGAATGCGCGAAACCCGCGCGCGTTTCCGCGCGCCGGGTACCGGCGAAACGTGGTGGTGGCGACGAGAGTCACAGAACCATTATATCAATGCCTCTTCAGCAAGGCAAAATTGGAGGCGCGGCGGTTTCACGCGTGTATCACGCGTAACCACCACCCGTCCAGGTCCTCCACATCGTCTCCAGTTCCCGCGTGGTCCGGTCCACGTCTCCGGACGTGTCGACCACGTGGTCCGCACGTTCGATCTTCTCCTCGATAGGTATCTGGGACGCCTGAACGCCCCGTATCCGTTCTTCACTCCAACCGCGCGCTCTCAGTCTTTCGGCGCACGTTTCGGGCGGCGCGCAGGCCACCAACACCCGGTCGACCATGCCTTCCGCGCCCACTTCATACAGTAAGGGTATCTCAATCGCCAACACCGGAGGCGCATCCGCCTCTCCGCGGTACCGGGTAATCGCGGCGGCGATACGGTCCATCACCCACGGATGAACCATGGCTTCCAGATCCCGCCGGGCTTTCGCGTCTCCGAACACTACCTTTGACAGCCAGGGACGGTTAACGGTTTCGTCCTCGCGCAAAGATTGTGGTCCGAACCGGCGGACAAGCGTGTCGCGGAGGTCCCGGCTGTCGTAGGCTTCCGATACCAGAGCATCGGCGCTCAATGTGCGAGCCCCCAAAGCGGCCAGCATGGACGAGACGGTTGTTTTTCCGCTTCCGGCGCTTCCCGTGATGCCGATCACCATTCGCACAGGACGCCCTTGATTCTGAGCGTATTCCAGCGTGTTCGATCCGGTATCGGCGTCTTGTTCCCGACTCATGGATACATCAATAAAGAAGCCCGGCTGTTCGCCGGGCTTCCAACATGCACGGGCGCCCTTTCAGGCGTTTTCTTCCGTGGTTTCGGTTGCTTCCCCTGCAACGGCCTCTTCAACGGCCGGCGCTTCTTCCACAGCGGTGATCTCTTCCACTGCGGGCGCTTCCTCTACCGCCGGGGCTTCCTCTACCACAGGAGCGTCCTCAACGGCTGGAGTTTCCTCTACCACGGGAGCTTCGTCGATAACCGGGGCATCCCCGGCGGCGGCTTCCTCTTCCGGCGCCAGGTCGCTCTCAGCGGCACGCAGGGCTTCGCCAAGAACCGCTCCCAGCGTGAAATGCTCTTCCGTCTGCTTGGAGCGGAATTCGCGCATCGTGCGATCGTCGCGGTCGCGCTCTTCCTTCTTCTCCAGAGCCTTGCGACTCAACTCGATGCGGCGCTCGTCGGCGCGAATCTCAAGAACCTTCACCGAAAGCGTATCGCCCACCTTCACCACGTCTTCCGGTCGGGAGACACGGCGCTGTGCCAGTTCGCTGTTGCGGATAAAGCCTTCGATGCCGCCTTCCAGCGCAAGAAACACTCCGCCCTGAACCAGCCGGCTGACCTTGCCTTCAACCGTATCGCCCGGCTTGAAGTGCTCGGCGGCCTGTGCCCACGGATCCGGCAGTATCTGGCGCATACCCAGCGAGATGCGGCCCTGTTCCTTGCTGACCTTCAGAACCATCACCTGGATGTCCTGATTCACGCGCACCACTTCGGACGGGTGCTTGATTCGGCTCCAGGACATCTCCGAGATGTGCAGAAGGCCGTCCACTCCGCCGAGGTCCACAAATGCGCCGTAATCGGTGATGCGCCGCACCACGCCCGCGCAGATCTGGCCTTCCGCCAGCTTCTCGAGTGTCGACTCGCGCTGTTTTTCGCGCTCGCCCTCGGTCGCCAGCCGGTGCGAAAGAACAACCTTGCGGCGCTCTTTGTCCACTTCTATGACCTTCAAGGGCAACGCCTGGCCGATGAACTGCTCCAGGTTGCGAATCTTTCCGTTTCCAACGTGCGAGGCCGGGATGAATCCGCGGATACCCAGGTCCACCGTCAAGCCGCCCTTTACGCGGTCGGTAACCATCGCGGTCACGGTTGCGCCGTTCTGGAAAGCTTCTATCACGTGGTCCCACGCTTTTTCGAAGTCCGCGCGCTTCTTGCTGAGCAGAATCTGACCGTCGGCGGTTTCGCCGGGAATCACCATCACATCCACCGAGTCGCCAACCGCAAGCGGTTCGGCATCCGCATCGGTCCGGCCGATTTCCTGCGGCTTGATCAGCCCTTCGGACTTCTGGCCCACGTCCACGAGCACGCCTTCCCGGTCAATCCGCACAATCTCTCCGCGAACAACGTCGCCTTCGTTCAGTGTCCGGAAAGAATTCGTGAAGTCCTGGCCGGATTCGAGGTGCTGGGTGAACATCTCCTCATCGGTCAGTTCCGCGGAATCTTCGGGCTTCGCGGGCGCCGGAGTTTCTTCCGGAACCGGCTCGGGCTCGGGGGTTGCAGTGGTGTCGGTGGCTTCGGTTTCGCTGTCGGTCGTGGTGACCTCAACTTCGCCGGTGCTCTGGGTGTCGTCAAAATCGTTCGTCATGTTGAATCCCGTCTTTCTCGCCATGTCCAGGCCGCGGCCCGCAGTGCTACGCGGATCGGGCAGTGAAACGTGGAAAGGACGTGCCTCCCTGGTAGTTAGAATTGAGCGTCGCCGTCTCCAGACGCGAAAAAAGGAGACGGGCTTTGCTCGTCTGTGCTCTGTTATCTTACTATTTGCCCGCAAAATGAGTCAAGGTTTTCCGCCGGAACTGAACCTTGTGTTGAACGCAGTGAAATATCAATGGTACAATACAAGCAGTCCATCCACGCGTGCCGTGTGTGTCGATTCGATTTGCCCGGCACGGCGCGGGTTCCCGCGCACATAAGGTTTTCCTGCCTTTTGATTGTGCCTTACGGTGTCGGTGGACGCTCTCTGGCTCAGGAGGAACGCGCTCTATGAATTCGCAACGCCACATTTCGATCCGGGATTACATCCGCGTCATCCGACGGCGCTGGAAACTCGTGGCCATCTTCGCCACGCTCGGGCTTCTGCTCGGCATCCTTAAGTATTTCACCACCCAGTACGCGTTCGGCGCGTCCAGCCAGGTCCTTATCGAGCGGCCGTCCGGGTATGCCATCGTCACCGGCATCAGCGGCCTCGGAACAGCAACGTCCACCAAACAGCAACTCCAGTTCCTTGAAACCGATTCCTATGTCCGGCTAGGACGCTCCATGACGGATCTTGCTTTCCGAATACCGTTGGACCTGACCGAACAGGCCACGATGGACGACATCAGCAATTTTATCCAAACCGACGTCCTGAACTCGGCTTATGTCACCCCGGTCCGACTGGTTCTTTACGACCGACCATCGCCTTCGCTTCTCTCGTTTGAACAGGAACGCACCATCGCCGATGCGCCCACCATGAGCGAGAACCTGCGCGGACTCGCACGGATGGCGCTCGGATCCGACTTCAGCCTCGATGCCGGCTGGGAAAGAGGACGCCCCGGAACCAGCGACCAGGCGGTCTGGAAGAACCTGCAACGGCTGGCCAACTCTCCGTTACTCGAGTCCTGGGAGAACTGGGGCATCACGAAATCCGTGGCCGCCCAACGTGTTCCGCTCAGCGAAGTCACCAATGAGAATCGCGTCAACGGCGCCAGACTGAGGATGGCCGCCGACGCGTTCGGAACGCTCAACCTCGTGGACCGCCATTACAAACTCAACAAGAAGCGCAACAAGGCGTTCAGCGAATTGACGGACCCGGCCGAGGTGGCGGGCACGGCGCAGGAGATCATGTCCTCGAAGGAAGTCCAGACGCTCCTGAAAGAGCCGCAACCGTTTAATTGGGCCGACATGCAACCCTCACAGCGGCTGGCACTGCTGGAACGCACCCGCGAAGAAATGCGCGTCCTTTTGCGCAAGGCTCCCGAAAAAGTCGAAACCGCGTGGTCCGTTTCCGGGCGTGAAGTCGCCGACGGGGCGGAGATTATCGCCATCAACGCCACGGGACCGTCGCCCGTCCAGGCCCGCGTTTTCGCGAATGCCATGGCAGGTATGACTGTCTGGAAAGACCGCATGACAAAGGTGGCCGACGCTGAACGAAGCGCCCGCTTCCTCGCCAAGGCACTCGGCAACAGCGACAGTGGAGCCACCAAACTCCTGCACGACGCCGAGGATAACCTCACCGCTTTTCGCAAAGCCAACAAGACACTTGATCTCGGCGAGGAACTGAAAATTGCCGTCGGCCGCGCCGCGGAACTGGACAGCCAGCGCATCTCCGCCGACGCCGGTATAAAGGAAGCTGGAGCAACCCTGGCCAAACTGCAACAGCAAATGGGCACGCGTGACCAGTTCTGGATTCAGCGGCAGGTCGCCAACAGCCCGTTGATGAACGATCTGAAACAGCAGTTGTACCGCGCCGAGGCCGAACTTGCCGGGATGCAGAATCCGTCCGGCTACACGGATAATTACCCTCCGGTTCAGTCGCTGAAGTCGCAGATTGCCAGCCTGAAGAAGCGCATCAACCAGGAAGCCGTCAAGAGCGTCTCCGAAAGCATCGCGCCCGACCCGGTGCGCTCAGCCCTGGCCCAGCAGGCGGCCGGACTGGCCGCTTCGCAGGTCGGTCTTGAGGCGCGCCGCCAGGCCGTGCAGTCGGTGCTGAAGAAAGTGGAAAGCAGCTTCACGAACCTGCCCGGCAAGCAGGCGGATATGGTGCGCCTGATGCGCGCACAGGCCCTTGCCGAGCGTCAGTACACCGGCATTTACGAGCGGTTGCTGGACGCGCGCAACAACAAGGAAATGCGCCAGGGCAACGCCCGCGTCGTTCAATTGAGCATGGACCCGGGCAAGAAGGTCGCTCCGCGTCTTCGCAACATCATCATGCTCGCCCTGCTCGGAACGTTCTTCGGGGCTCTGTGCGCCATCGCGCTGTCGACCACCGACACGCACTTGCGCAACGCCGACGACGTGCAACGCGAATTGAACCTGCCCGTTCTGGCGCATCTGCCGGAGATACCGGCAGGCCACACCCTTGTGGTGGAAACACTGCCGAAGGCGGCCGTTACCGAGGGCTTCCGTTCTCTGCGTTCCACGCTGAGGTTCATCGCGGCGGACAAGGCCATCAAAACGCTTGCCGCAACGTCCGCGCGCGCGGCGGAAGGCAAGTCCACGGTGGTCGCGAATCTTGCGGCATCGATGGCCCAGGCCGGAATGAACGTGACCGCCGTTGATGCCGACATGCGCCGCCCGCGGCTTTCTTCGCTGTTCGGCGCCGCCACGATGACTGGTCTTTCCGACGTTTTGGACGACCGGTGCACGGCGGTTTCCGCGCGCATTCCCACGCGAATCCCGCACCTTTACCTGGTTCCCTCCGGAGCATCGCCCGCCAATCCGGGCGAACTGCTGGAGAACGGGCGCATCGAGAAGGTGCTGACTGAACTGCGTGAAGGCGCGGATCTCGTGCTGGTGGACACGCCGCCAATCGGCGTGGTTGCGGATGCGGCGCTGGCCGGATCCGCCGCCGATGCCACCGTCCTTGTGATGGAAAGCGGCACGGTGGAACCCGCGGAAGCGCGCGCAACCATCGAGAAACTGGTTACCAACGCCCGGGCGAACGTCATCGGGGTTGTGCTGGTGGGCGGCGACGCTCCCGTCTCCGAGGATTACGTCCGATACGTCAGCCTGGACAGTTCACGTGGCGACGGTGGCCTGTCGGAACGATCCGGCGGTTCGCGGCGCCCGCGTTCCACAAAGGCCTGACACAGGCGGAAGGATTGGCGCGGGGTTACCGGGTAGACCACCGGACCCCGCGCATTTCCGCAACATAACACACTCAGCGAAAGAGTAGTCATCTGTGAAAGCGCTCATCCTTTCCGGAGGCAAGGCAACCCGCCTGCGGCCTCTCACGTACACCTCGGCAAAGCAACTGCTTCCCGTCGCCAACAAGCCCATCCTCTTTTACGGCATTGAAGCCATCCGCGCCGCCGGTATCGAGGAATTCGGCATCATCGTCGGCGACACGCGGGACGAGGTGATGGCCGCCGTGGGCGACGGCTCGCGCTGGAACGCGAAGGTCACCTATATCCACCAGTCTCAACCGCTGGGCCTGGCACACGCCGTGAAAATCGGCCAGGACTTCCTCGG
>JAKQQT010000727.1 GCA_029564025.1 Armatimonadota bacterium
CCGTCCCCCGGAAACTGGTCACGGATGATCGCCGGCACCTGCGCCAGCACATCTTCTCCGATCACACACACGCGCGTGTCGCGCGCGACGCGCAACGCACTTTCCAATCTTTCCGACATGTCTTCCTTATTGATACGGCCCTCTTCGACGCCCGGGAGAGGCGCGTCAATGCACGGCAATCAAGGTGCCGCCCGGCGCCCACCGCGCCTCCAAGATCCCGTTTTTGTTGGCGACACTTAAGCTGGGCGAGGCTTCCACCCCATCCATCACGACCGTCCACTGGCGGGCATCGAAACTTCCTTCAAAGGACGTGACCCGGGCAAACGGAACGCGCAGCGCCTCCCGTGCAAGCCCGCCGGGATTGCGCACGTGGATTACGCCGCCGCCGGATGCCGCCAACGTGCCGATCTGCAAAGGATCGGTCTGGTCGGCAAAAACTTCAAACCCCGCGCCTGTCTGCACCGTCACGCGCGTCACCATCCCGGTGCCCCCCAGCCAGCCTCCGGCCTCTACCGTCACCGCGCTGTTCTTCAAGGCACCGTCAACCCGCAGGGTTCCGGCCACGATGCGTGTGCCGCCCTCGAAGGTGTTGTCGGCGGATGTCAAATTCAGTGTGCCCGCGCCGGCCTTGATCAGGCCGCATTTGAAAAAGATGTTCTTGAAGACAACCGCGCCCGCCCAATCCGGAATGCTTTGGAAGGGCACGCCGATCGTCGCGTCAACGGCACTCGACTGCGTAATGTCCCTCACATCAAAGGTCGTCTTGCCCCAATAGTTGGTTTTGCCGTCGCCCCGGGGCTCGATCGAGAAGTCGTCGGCATAGCCCAAGCTGAACCGGTTGTTGCTGCCGATCACAGGCCAATCGTACGGGGCCGTCCCGTCCAGCGTGACCCGCCCCGAAAAACCCAGCGTGCCCCACAGACGCGAACCGATACTGCCGCCGTTGTAAAGAAAGGTGCCGTCATAAAAGGTGATCGGGCCGATCCCGTTAGAGGTGTTGTCCGCCAGACGCAGCGTGCCGTTCGAGATAACCGTTTCCATGGCGATCAAGGACGCCAACTGCCCGAGCGTATCCTGTGCCCGGAAAAACAGCTCACCGCCTCCGTACACCGTGACCCTGCGGCTGACGTGCGGATTTCCGATGGCGCTGCTGATCGTGTTCTCCGTTGATCCGCCGGTTATCAGCTCAAGAACGCCCTCGGCGACTTCAACGTTTCCGGTAAACGAGGAGGCGAAGGCGTTCAGCGCGAGCGTGCCCGCGCCTTTCTTGCGGAATTGCGCGGGGCGCGCCGCCTCGTGTATCCCCACGATCACCTTCTCCGGGCCCTCCGTTTTATACCAGGTCAACCCGTTCACAATCGGCATGTTGATCGTGACATCGGCATCCGTGTTTTGCGTGATGTCCTCGACAATCACATCCGACATGCCCGCGCCGCCGAACAACACCGCTGACCCGCTGTTGTTCGCCAACGTGTATGCGTTGGTCCCCTTGAAGGTCACCGGGCCGTTGAACCCGAAGGTCGGCCACTGTTCGCCATAATAATCGTTTCTCCCCGAATAGCTCAACACGGCGTTCTCAAGGATCAGGGGGCCGAACCCGTTCACGCGTTTATTATCTTGCGAGAGGGTGCCGCAGTCGACGTGGACCGTGATCTTACTGTTGTTGTAGAACTGCCCCTGGAGATCGTTCCCCTTGAGCGCCAAGGCCGCGTTCGTGCCGACGTAAATGGAATGCGCGTACAACGGGGACCCCAGCCCGCTTTTGTCACCGCCAATTTCCGCGACTCCCGCCGAACAAGCCAGTGTGCCTTCCACCACACGCACGTTACCCGTGAAGGTGTTGTGTCCGCACGCCAGATCCAAGGTTCCCGACCCCTTCTTGATGAAGCGCCCGGGATTGTTGGCATCACCCGTCCGGTTGATCCGCACCACGGGCAATTGCCAGATGACATCCGAAGCGGCATTACCCGTGATGTCCGCGACATGGACGTCCACCGGTTTCGCGCGCCCGATCGAAAGACCGCACGTTTGGTTCCCGGCGACCCAAGGGAAGGTGTAGACGTTGGTTCCTGAAAATTTCAGCCAGTCGCCGTTGAACGCCATGGTCCGCCAGTCGACGCTCGAGCCGCCCGCATATACGAAGGCAGCGTTGTCGAACAGGACATTACCGAGCGTCGTCGCAAAATTGGTCTGTAGATTCAGAGTGCCGCCGCATACCTCGATGGCCATCTTCACGTCGATGGGAGAGGTGCCTGCGCCGGTCGGGCCTTGGCCGAAGAAGCTCAACACCGCATTGGTGGAAACCGTCACTTTCCGAGCCGTGCGCGGATTGCCCAGCGCGCTGGAAACCGCGTTAAGCAGATCCCCTTTGGGCGTCGCCGTCTCGACGCAGCCCTCCGCGATCAGCACATCGCCTGTGAACGAGTGGAAGCCGGTGATGGTCAACTTGCCCGCGCCCCATTTCTCAAAACGCGGAACCTCCTGCAAGCCGTGTACGCCGGATGATATCTGGCTACTGCCGCCGCCGTTCAGCACATAGGCCGCGTCATTGGAAAAGACGATCCGCCCGACAGCGAGGTTGCCGGCCGTCACACTCCTGTTGACGGGGGCATCCGTAAAGCGCGTGTGATCGCGTACCGTAAAGGTCGTCGGTGCACCGCCCATCCACCAGTTTGCCGTGGTCGTGTCCCACGTACTGTTCACGGTGCCCGTCCACTCAATTTCCGCTGTGTGGGACAGGCCGGTGAACAGAAACGAGAAACT
>JAKQQT010000659.1 GCA_029564025.1 Armatimonadota bacterium
AACTGCAGGAGGAACTGGCGAACACCGAAGACCGCATCCAGCGCTCGCGACGATTCTACAACGCCAACGTTCGCGACTACAACACGCGGATTCAATCCATTCCGGCCAGTATCATCGCGAGTGTGTCCGGCTTCAGGGAAAAGGAATTGTTCGAGATCGAGGACGCCGCCGTGCGCGAAGTTCCGAAGGTTTCGTTTTGATTATGATGCGGGAAGGCGGTCCTGTTCGGGACCGTCTTCCTGCGATTCTACGCGTCTTCGTCGATGGGTTGGCCGCCGTCGCCGCCTGACGACAGCAACCAGCGGGGGCGTTTGATGAAATCCCCGCCGTGGAAGGTCTGCTCGATGTCGCCCTTCTTCTCCAGGAAGTTGAAGCAACTGCGCATGCACCCGCGCGAGCCTTCGATGCCGTAACTGCCGGCCTCGCCCCAGCGGTTCATCATCGCGTGCCCTTCGATGATGTAGCCGGACGGGAACTCCTCCGTCGCCCTCCACCGGCCGTTCGACAGCGTCCACGCGAACTTGTACGCTTCCTCCTCGGTCATCTTCTGATCGACAATTTCCAGTTTGTAGCCGGGGAAGCTCTTGTGCAGGAAAGGTGAAACGCGCGGGTCGCCGCCGTGGTACATCAGCGTGCACTTGCCCATATCCACGTCGCCCCACTCGTAGACTTTGTCCTCAATCTGAACGCTTACGGTCTTTCCCTCTCGAACGTGCGGAATCGCTCCGGGACAGCCCTTCACGCAGTGCATGCACCGCTTGCAGATGCTTCCCGGCTCCACCAGCGGATCCGGCTCGAGTTCCAGGTCCGTGATGATGGCGTGGAGGCGCAACCTGGGGCCGTATTTTTTGTTCAGGAAGACCTTCGACCAACCCATCTCTCCCAGTCCCGCGACCACGCCGGCGATACGGATCGAGAGTTGCACATTGGGCGCCACGGCCCCTTCGCGCAATGGCTCGTCGGGCGGCTGGGCTTCCGGCACGCCCGCGTAATACGGCACGGCCTCCCAGCCGTGGTCCTCAATGAAACACGCCAGTTCGTACAGAGGCGCCTGGATGAATTGCGCGTTCAGCAAACCGTGATAGGTGAAGTAGGTGTAGGCCGGCCAGTAGGTCCCCTCCTCTATGCCGCGCCACCCGCCACGGACGATGCGCTTTCCGACCACGATGACGGACTTCGCCTCCGGGAAAATGGACGCCGGGTGCATACTCGGCGGAGCGCCCTTGAACCGTTCGATGTTGGCGATGCCGCACAGGTCCAGCCCCGCTTCGTATGCGTATTCCTTTATGCGTTCGGACGTAAGTTTCATGCCGTTCTCCTACAGGCGGTGCAGTTCTTCGACGAAGCCCCACGGCGCGCGCTTGCGGAAGGGATTCTCGAAGGACTCCATCAGGCGTCCGGCTTCCTCCAAACGCACGACGCAGTTTCGGGTGCACAGTGAAGCGCACCGGTCCGGTTTTCCCGACGCGTGGAACGGATTCGCCTCGACACCGTTCCTGCATTTGCCGCAAATCGATGCATCGACTTTCGCGACCGTCGTGGTTTTGCCGGCGGCGTTCAGAGTCTCATTACCGTCGTTCCGAATCGCACCAAGGGGGCAGATGTCCTTAAGATCCTTGCACCCCAGGCACACCGGCTCCGTGAGCAGGGGATCGGGCGTCAGTTCGGCGTCGGTCAGGATGAGCTGGATACGCTGTCTCGGTCCGAAGCGCGGAGTTAACAGCATTCCGCAGTAGCCGATTTCGCCCATTCCGGCCCGAACTGCCGCGTCGTCGAAGTCCAGCATCACGTTCGGAGCCGGCAGTCCTTCACGCACCGGAATGCCCATTGGCGGAACTTCGGGCGGCAGGTTCGGCAGAGGGACGGCCTCCCAACCGTTGTCCTCCAGGAACTCGGAAATCCGGTAAGTGGCTGTTGCCAGAACTCGGTTGTTCAGCCAGTCGCGGCCGTATTGGCGGTACAGGTCGAACTGCGTTCCTTCTTCCACGCCTCGCAAGGTTCCTCGCGTTATGCGCTTCCCGACGACAACCACGGAACGGGCTTCCGGAAAGATGGACGCCGGGTGCTTCTCTGCGGGAAGGTCGTTAAAACGCTCGATGGGCGCGATAAAGAGCAGGTCAGCGCCTGCCCTCGGCGCGTGTGTTCTTATCGCATCCGAAAACGCTTTTGTATCGATGTTGCAAGTCACTTGGTAGATCCCCCCTGCGGCGCGTTGCGCCGTAAATGTGCTACGGTATCAGGTTACGGGAGGTCTGGCGTGTGACACAACACGGATTTTGCGCAAAACTACACGTTTTTTGCGCGGTATTCGCGAGGAGAGGTACCGGTAACCTGCCGGAAAACACGCCCGAAGTGCTGGATACTACCGAAGCCGCAATCAAAGGCAATGGAGGAGATGCTGTTTCGCCGGTCGAGGAGTAACCGCTTCGCTTGCTCGATACGCTTGAGGTTGATTGACTTCGTTATGCCGATACCCTTGGCGCGCTTCCAGGTCCGGCTGACGTGCGCGGGATCGGCGCCCAGGTGAACGGCGATGGAGTGCAAGCCGAGACTGGGATCGTTGATATGTTCGGTGATGTATTCGTTTACGGAGGATATCAACCGGTTGGACAGGCTTTCGAAGCGTTCCCGGACCTTGCCGGCAAAGAACAGAGCGGCGGTGCGGAGAAGGTCGCGAAGCCGGGTGTAGTCGTAAGCCGTTCCAATCTGGTGGAGGAACTCCTCGCTTTCCAGCGCCACCGATTCCGCGTCGGCGCCCACCTCCCCAGCGGCCTGAGCCATAAAGATAACCTGCACCTGCAGTATGGGACGCAAGTGGAGGAGGCTGAGGTATCGGTCCTCGAACAGCGCCCTTGTGATGTCCTCCAGCGCCATTTCCGTTTCGAGCACGTCTCCGGTTCTGATGACGGCCTGCATCCTCCGCGCCAATGTCCAGTATTCGCCGAGGTCAATCGGCGCCGGTGAAATCGTTGTGTCCCAAACGAAAACACGGTCAAGCCCAAGGCGAACCTTGCGGCGCTGGGCGACGATGGCATACTGGGCCGCCCAGCGGAATCCTTCCAGTGTTGGTTCGGGAAGAAAGGCCACGCCGATGGAACTGGAAATCCCCAGGCCGGTTTTCATCGCTTGCTGAAGCGATTCCAGGCTCTTGATGAATCCCGTGCGGTTCGAGTCGAAACAACCGCAGAAGTAGACGGCATTGGTGTGCGCGAAGCCGAAGAGTGTTCTTTGTGATGCGCCAAGGCGTTCCTCAACAACCGTTCTGATACCGTCCACGGTGGCAAGACGCGCTTCGGATTCCGCGGTTTCAAGACCGTCAACGGCAAGGCAGACCACGTATTCCGGCCACCGTCCGTTTGGCAGGCGCTCACGTATCCACTTCTCCGTGACGGTCGCATCCGCCACTTCGCCCACAGCCAGTTCCGGGTAGACCAGGTGGTTCCAGAAGACGCTTTGGAGGGTGGAGTCGTCCATAAGGCATGACGGCCTGTTTGGGGCTTGCCGGTTCCTGGCAATAGCCCGCCTGACCGCTCCGGACAGCGATAATTCACCATGAAGTGGATAAATATTATCCATCAGGTGGATGATATTTCAACTATCCACTAGTTGGTGACCAAGCGTGGACAAGCGTGATAATGCGGCTCAATACTCCGGCGGAAGGGCCGCGAGTTGGGCGGCCGTGAACACCGGACCGTCCACGCACACATACACGTGCCCGATATTGCACCGTCCGCACTTGCCGATGCCGCATTTCATCCGGTTCTCGAGGGTTGTGTAGATGGCGTCATCCTCGAAACCGAGTTTTTTCAGCGTTGGCAGGGTCAGCTTGATCATGATCGGCGGGCCGCACAGGACGGCGCAGGCGGTTTCGGCGGAGGGAGCCGCCTTTTCCAGCACCGTCGGGACGAAACCGACTTCGCCCTTCCACTCGGGCGTTTCGCCGCCCGGGTCCACGGTCTGCCACAGCGTCACATCATCCCGTTCCGACCACTCCTGCAGTTCACGCTTGTAACAAAGGTCGCCCACACTGCGCGCGCCGTACACGATGGTCACCTTGCCGTACTTGTCGCGTTGGTCCAGGACGTTCCAGATAACGCAACGGACAGGAGCGAGGCCGATGCCTCCCGCGATGAACACGAGGTCCTTGCCTTCCATCTCGTTCAACGGGAAGTGATTTCCGTACGGACCCCGGAATCCCACGGTGTCGCCGGGATTCAGGTCCCGAAGAGCGCTGGTGACCTTGCCGGCCGACTTGAAGGTGCATTCCAGATACCCGCGCCGCGTGGGTGGCGAGGCGATGCAGAACGTGCACTCACCTGCCCCGAACGCGGAGTATTCGCCGAACTGGCCGGCGCGAAAGTCGAAACTTTCTGCCACCGACTCGTCCTGGAACTTCAAGCGCAGGGTGCGCGTATCCGCCGTTTCATCGATGACGTCGTCGATGGTCATCAGATAGGGTTCGTAGACGTTCATGCAGGTCCTCCCATCGTTGTATCTTCTCCGGCGCGACCGGCAATCCCGGTCAGAATCTCCGGTAGATTAACACCCGTGGGACAGGCGACCACACACCGCCCGCAACCGGTGCACAGCAGGGTATCGTGACGGTGGGGGTATATGTAGAACTTGTGCATGATGCGCTGACGGCACCGGTTCGTTTGCTCCGGTCTCGGATTATGCCCGGACGCGTGCAACGTAAACAGGCCGACCTGGCACGTATCCCAGTTGCGTCTGCGGGCACCGGCTGATGTGCCGACCGGTTCGTCCACGATATCAAAGCAGTAACACGTCGGGCAGATGGACGTGCACGTGCCGCAACCGAGGCATCTAAGCGAGAGTTCCTGCCAGAACTCGTCGTTGAAGTTGGCCTCCAACCACGCCTCGATTCTGTCCATCGGCGCGGGATCGTAGCGTTTCGGCGGCGCCTGAACCTCGGCGTCGGTAGACGTGAACTTCGCGGAGTGCGCTTCCACGAACGCCTGGCCCCTGGGTGTCACAATCTCGACTATGTATCCGCCCTGCGCAGGCCGCAGAAGGATATCCGAACCGGTGGTATCCGCGGGACCCTTGCCGACCAGTTCGCAGAAACACCCCGGTCCCATGGCCGCGCAGGCCAGGCCGATGACCGTGACGGTCTCACGGCGACGCATCCACAAGTCGTCCTTTGGTTCACCGTTCATCACGGCGTCGATAGCCGCGGCGCCCGCCGCGTCACACGGCCGGGCGCCCAGCACAACCCATGGTTCCGTAGAGAGATCAACCGGCTTGAGCGAGAAGCCCGAATCGGTGCGGTTCCACGTGAAGACCTGTTCCGTCGGCGGCTGAAAGAAACCGCGAAGGGATCGGCGAGGCATGCGCTCGTCCAGCACAACGTCCTTCGCGTTCGAGATGACCTGGTAATCGACGGCTCCATCGGCGGCCTCAGCCGGAGCGACCACACGCGTTCCGGCGGCCAGCAGTTCGGCGGTCAATTCGGCAAGAGCCTGTGTAGTGATGAATCTGGTTTCGCTCATCGGATAAACTCCTGCCCGTCGTCGGTTCGGAACGCCCCCAGCGGAGCCGGAGCCTCCGGGTCGTCGGTAGCGGTATAGTCGAAGCGGATCTGCAGGATACGCGCCATTTCGCGGTTCAGCACGTCCAGCGGGATTCCCGCCGGGCAGACGCGCGCGCACTCGCCGCAATCGGAGCACCGTCCCGCGTGGTGCTGGGCGCGGGTTATCTGCCACGCCATAATCGCCGCCGGGTGTGCGGAAGGCTCAATCCAGCGCGGCTGTGTCTTGTCGACGATACAGCGCTCGCAGGTGCACAGCGGGCACACCTCGCGGCAGGCGTTGCACCGCACGCACCGCGCGAACGCAGTCTGCCAGAACTCCCAGCGTTCCGAAGCGGGCATAGCCGACAACTCCTCGATGAACCGCTCGCGCGCGTCGTCGTTGGGCGGCGCCTGCGGCAATTCTCCCACCACGTGGTCCGCCAGATGAGGCTCGCGCACATCACAGCCGGTGCACTTGTCGGCCACCGTCGCGGCGGTCAAGGGCTCTTTGGACGCCGGATCCTTCTGAACTCCACCGCACCGGACGCCGATGAGAACGATGTCTTCGCGCTTGATCTGCGACTCACGCAACAGCATCGCCACCGCGCGGGCGTCGCAACCCTTCACGACCACGGCGGCCTTGCCCAATCGCGCGACGTGCGAGCGTCTCGGCGAGAGAAACGTCGCCAGGTTGTGAACGCACCGGGTGTCGAAAATCAGTTTGTCCGCGCCTTCGGGCGAGGTAACGAACACCGGACGCGCGCCGGTCGGCCCGTCCTCCCAGCCGATGACAACCTGAACGGTTCCATCGGAGAGGAGTGTCCTTGCCAGGTCCTGCAATTCCTTCATGCCGCCCTCCCCGCGAGTTCACTGCCGGCAACCGCTTCCCTGTCATACCCGCGGAACGGCCCCAGCGCCCGAACCCGGGCCACGGCGTCGTCCACGATATCCTTCCACTTCATTCCCTCGGAGGCGGACACCCACGAAAACGTGAGGCGGTCCTCCTCGAATCCCAAGAACTGAAGAAGGTCGTGGAACACTGCAAATCTTCTTCTCGCGTGGTAGTTGCCGGAGGTGTAATGGCAGTCGCCGGGGTGGCACCCGCTGACGATCACCCCGTCCGCCCCGCGTTCCAGAGCTTTCAGGATAAACAACGGGTCAATGCGTCCGGTGCAGGGCAGGCGCACGATGCGGACGTTCGGTTCCATCGTCAGCCTGCTGGTGCCGGCCAGATCGGCGCCGGTATAGGTGCACCAGTTGCAGACGAAAGCGACCATTCTGGGTTCGAATGTACCCGCCGGTTGTGGTGTGTTGGTTTCCATATGATTTACACGCGTCCGTCAGGCCAGGATCGCGTTGACCTCCGCGAATATCTGCTCGTCTGTAAAGCCCATCAGTTCCACGCTCTTGGATGGACACGTCGCCTGGCACGTACCGCAACCCTGGCAAACGCCGGGATTGACGTCCGCCACCGTCTTGATGAGCCGGCCCTGCCGGTCGCGTATCTCCCGGTGTCCAATCGCGCCGTACGGGCAAACCCGTTCGCATGTGAAGCATCCTGCGCAGTGGCTGATATCCACACGAGCAACCGTCGGCTCACGCTCCAGGCTCTCCTGGCTGAACAGTCCCAGCACTTTCGCCGCGGCGGAACTTGCGGTAGCCACGGTGTCGGGAATATCCCTCGGCGCCTGGCACGCTCCCGCCAGGAACACGCCGGCCGTGTTTGTCTCCACGGGTCGCAACTTCGGGTGGGCCTCGTTCAGGAATCCGTGCTTGTCGTACGAAATCGACAGTTTCTGCGCCAGGTCCTTGATGCCGGGGCGCGGACGGATGGCCGTGGCGAGCACCACCATATCCGCGTCGATCGTCACCGGTTCGCCGGCAAGGGTGTCGAAACCGACGACCTTGATAACGTCGCCGTCGCGGTACATGCGCGACACGCGTCCCCGCATGTAAACGGCGCCGTCCTCCTCGATGGCCCGCCGTGTGAACTCGTCGTATCCTTTGCCGTTCGCGCGGACATCCATATAGAAAACGGTCGCCTGCCCGTCGTGCACCTTGTGCCGGTACAGCATCGTGTGCTTGGCGACGTACATACAGCAGATCTTTGAACAGTAGTCGATACCCTTGGCCCGGTCACGCGAACCGATGCACTGCAGGAAAACGATCCGCTTCGGTTCCTTGCCGTCGGAAGGCCGCAGAATCTTGCCGGCGGTTGGGCCGGAAGCCGATGCGAGGCGCTCAAACTGCATACCGTCGATCACGTCAGGTATGGTTCCGTAGCCGTACTCGCCGTAACCGGAAATGTCCGGCGAATCCTGTTCCTTGCCGATGGAGTACAGCGAGTAGCCGGTGGCCACCACGATGGCGCCCACCTTCTCCGTCACCAGTTCGTCCTCCTGGTCAAAACGGATCGCCCCGATGGCGCAGGCGTCCAGGCACTTTCCGCACGCGTCCTGCTTGCCCTTCTTCTGGCTGAGGATACGGAGGCATTTCATCTGGTCGATGACCGGTATGTTCGGAACGGCCTGCGGGAACGGCGTGTAAATCGCGGTTCGCTTCGAGAGGCCTTCGTCGAACTCGTTCGACACTTTCCGCTGGACGCAAGCTGTCATACACGCGCCGCATCCCGTGCAGATGGTAGCGTCCACCTTCCGCGCCTTCTTGCGAATGGTGACGTCAAAATTCCCCACGTATCCGTCCACCGACTCGACCTCGCTGTAGGTCATCAGTCGGATACGGGGATGCTGGGCAACCTCGACCATGCGCGGCGTCAGGATGCACTGCGAGCAGTCCAGCGTCGGGAACGTCTCCGACAACTGGCTCATATGACCGCCGATGGAAGGCTCCTTTTCGACCAAGATGACTTCGCGTCCGCCGTCGGCGATGTCCAGCGCCGCCTGGATGCCGGCGATTCCGCCGCCGATGACAAGGGCTTTACGCTCGATGGGAATCGAGATGGTTTCCAGAGGGATGTTTCGCTTCACCTTTTCCACGGCGAGGCGCACGAGGTCGATGGCCTTGGCGGTCGCCTCGCCCCGGTCCTCGTGGATCCAGGAGCAGTGCTCGCGGATGTTGGCGATCTCGCACAGGAACGGATTCAGGCCCGCGGAAGCGCACACGCGGCGGAACGTCCGCTCGTGCATGTGCGGCGAACACGCGGCGATGACCACACCGGTCAGCATATGTTCGCGGATTGCCTCGCGGATAATGGCCTGTCCCGGTTCGGAACAGGTGTACTTGTTGTCTTTCGATACCACGACGCCGGGGAATCCCTGCGCCGCCCGGGCGACCGAAGGGACATCGACGGTCCGGCCGATGTTCTCGCCGCAGTGGCAGACAAAAACGCCGATTCGAGCCATCACACCGCCTCCTTTGCCGCAACAGCCATTCGTTCCAGCATGGGCGCCGGGCTGACGAAGTGCCGTTTCAGGCCCAGCGACTCCGCGTTGAGGCCCAATGCCAGACCGAGCAGTTCCGTAAGATACAGCACCGGCAGTGTCGTTTCGCCCTTGTTCGTGTACGCCTGCTGACGGAAATCCAGATTCGAGTGGCACATCGGGCAGGCGACCACCAGAGCTTCGGCGCCCGCGGAACGGGCATCTTCCAGAATAGCCCGACTGAGGCGGACGACGGACTCTGCGTGCGGTATCGACATCGAGCCGCCGCAACAATCCATGCGAAGATTCCAGGTCACCGGTTCCGCGCCGATGGCCTTCACTATCTCCTCCATGAAGGTTGGCGATTCCGGATCGTCACCTCCGGCAATCTCGGCCGGCCTGAGCAAAAGGCACCCGTAATAGCAGGCGACCTTCATGCCCTTCAACGGTTGCACCGTCTTCTCCTTGATGACCGGCAGAGACTCGCGCAAAACATCGAGAACCGTCCGCACGTGCACCGAGTTCGAAAACGGCCGGCCCAACAGGCGGGGCATCTTCTCCGCAAGTTCCGGATTGGTCGCCACAGCGTGCTCGGAACGGGCCAGGCGGTTGTAGCAAGCCGCGCATGGCGTAAGAACATCGGTCATACCGGCAGATTCCGCCAGCGCCAGGTTGCGAGCCGGCAACACCACTGCCAGCAGAGGGTTCACGGAATGGGCGGAAGTCGCCCCACAGCAGGACCAGTCGTCGATCTCCCGCAGAGTCAGGCCCAGCGCTCCGGCCACCGCCCGTACACTTTCGTCGTATTCGCGCCCGGTGCCGTGGAGCGAGCAACCGGGATAGTATCCGATGGTCATCGCTCTTCCTCCTCGCACGCCTTGAAAATCGCGCGGACCTCTTCCACACCGGATATCGAAGGGGCGCCAAGGTGGAGCTTGCCGCGTGTGACCATTCCCGGCGCGGCGGTTGCGTCCTGGAACAGCGAGCCGGTGCGGAGCTTGTAGGAAACCATCAAGCCCAGTTCAGAAATGCGCCCATGCGCCCGTATCTGGTCGAGGAACGACCGGTGGAACGCCATCAGGTTGCGCGGAAGCGTATCTGGTTGCTTTGCCACGGCCATCGACCGCAGTTCATCGATCACCGACGCCGGATCGCAGTCGTTCGGGCACCGTGCCGTGCACGTTTCACAACCGGCGCACAGCCACAGCGACTTGGCGGTAAGCAACCGGTCCGCCTGATTCAGGCCGACCATTCGCAGGATATCGTGCGGGCGCAGTTCCGTTTCCTCGGCCATCGGACAACCGGCGGAACACTTGCCGCACTGGTAACACCGCGCGGGTTGTCGGCCCGTGCGGCGGTAGATCTCTTCGGACAGGGTTCGGGCGCGCGGGGCTTCTTTCACTCCGCCTTCCGTCGATGCCATTTCGGGATACTCCCATTCCGGACGGTATCAGTGGCGCCCGCTCGTCGAGCCGGCGGGTAAACCGTCCCCGGCGGATTATTGATCCGCTTACTTTTATTATGGTTATCAATACTTTCGGCGTCCACTTGTCAAGCCGACATCCGTGCGCAAATGGCTCCATATCAAGGGAAACAGGCATTCCGCCGATACTGCAACCGGTTGCATCACCCTTCGACACGGCAAGGTATGCCTGTCGGAAAGGAGACGGATATGTCCATCACAAAACGGAGTGTGGCGGAGTTCTTCGGCACATTCTGGCTGGTTTTTGGCGGGTGCGGAGCCGCCGTGCTGGCGGCCGGCGTTCCTGAACTGGGAATCGGCTACGCGGGAGTGTCTCTTGCATTCGGCCTGACCGTGTTGACCATGGCGTTCGCCATCGGCCACATCTCGGGTTGCCACCTCAACCCGGCGGTCACCCTGGGGCTGTTGACCGGGAAGCGGTTCCCGGCGGCTGACGTTATTCCCTATATCATCGCGCAGGTACTGGGCGCCATCGCCGCGGCCTATGTGCTTTATGTGATCGCCAGCGGCATGCCCGGCTTCGAGATCGGCGGATTCGCGTCGAACGGAGTCGGAGAGCACTCTCCGCACGGATACTCGATGATGTCCGGCATCGTCGCGGAAATCACGCTGACTTTCTTCTTCCTGATTGTGATACTCGGCGCCACCGATGAGCGCGCGCCGAAGGGATTCGCTCCCATTGCCATCGGCCTCTGCCTGACGCTGATCCACCTGATCGGCATCCCGGTGACCAACGTTTCGGTCAACCCGGCCCGTAGCACCGGTCCCGCCCTGATAGCGGGTGGGCTGGCCCTTCAACAGTTGTGGATATTCTGGGTGGCGCCGATCGTTGGCGCGATTCTCGCGGGAATCATTTACCCGTTATTCGCCGAACCGGACAAGAGCTGACTGTCAGGGATCGATACCGAGCGCTTTGCGAACCGTGACGACGGCATCGACCGCATCGATTCTGCCGGGAGAGACCGGCGAAAGGTCGAGGCGTGCGATATCGTCCGGTCCGGCTTCCGCGATTCCACCTGCGAGGCTCAGCGCACGGGCGGCATCCGCAAGAGTCAAGGGTGGATTCAGCGGATAGATTCCGGTCATCGCGACGAGAACCGGTGCGGCTTCGGATACCTCCGAGGTCACGGAAACCGATGTTACGGGCACGTTGGGGCGGGGATTTGTCCACGTCCAGGCACGGAGTGTGACACCCTGCCCCACCGTGTCCTTTCCTTTCCACACGGCAGGCGCCTGCAATCCGAATCGGACGTCGTTGAAGGCGAATATCTGGGTCCCGTACAGAATCGGCACTTCAACCGTCCGCCCATCGGCATAGCCGACTGTGAATCTCGCAACCCTGCTTCCCGACTCGCCCGCGAAGGTCGTCCCCCAGAGAACGCTGATACTTGACAACGGCTTGCTGTCGACGGGAATCGCAACAGACCTGGCACGCGTCCCCGCCGGATCAAGGCCTCCCGCGAGCCATACCGGATTACCAAGACGGAAGTAAACACCGTCGCGCGCCAGTTCGCCCGACGGGAAGGCGGCAGGCGGGTGCGGACCGCCCGGAATCCAGTCCCACATCACCGCATTCCCACCACCCGGATCGATCTGGAAGCCGTTGCAGGTCTTCGTGTTCGCAAACGTTCCGTTCCACGCGTATCGAAACGCGTCATTGATGTCATATCCCAGGTCGGCGACCTTGGGGTTGGCGCCGCTCCAGAACATTTCAGCGGCAACGACATACGCGCAGAACTGCTCGTACGCCGATGTGTTCACGATCTCCGGAGACATCGACCAACCGGCCCAGGTAGACTGGATCATCCCCATACCTTCGTACTGCTTCACCACTGAGGTCAGGTTCTGGATATTCGTCCAGTTGTACCAGGGCACGCCGATAAAATCCCAGCCTTCGCGCTTCCACAGGGGAACGCTCGGGAAAGACGTGGTTGAGCCGTTGTAGTGCCAGTCGGTGATGACGATGTCCTTCGGCAGTCCGGCCCTGCGGAGTGCGGAGGTAGCCAGGTCCGGCGCGTTGCCGGCGTCGGAAGCCTCCTGGGGATAATGGAGGAATTCGTCTCCCCACATCATCGTCCGCATGCCGCGAGCCTTCACCCAGTTGTTGATCCGGACCACGTCCTCGAGGATCAGTTCGGTGGCGGTTTTTGACGAACCGGCCTTCGGGAACGTGCCCGTCATCATCACCTCATCGTGTCCGATGTGGAAATAGCGGGGCTGGAATATGTCCGCCGCTTCCTGCATCACGTCGAACAGGAGGGTGTAGACGGCGGGATTTTCAGGATTGTACTGTCGCGGGGCGTTCGGATCGGTGGCGAGATCCCGGTGCTGGCCGTTCACGAACATCCAGTCCGCGTGTCCCAGCGAGTTAACCAACGGTATCGGCTCCACGAAACGGGACCTAGCGTGGTCCACCGACGCCTGCATGTCCTCCCTGGTCATGCCCCGCGTTGAATGCCATATCTCCGGGTGCGAAGCCCACTTGCCGAACTCCACCTCGTAAAGCATTGTGTTCAGTTTGTAGCGGGATACGATTCGGTCGAGCATCAATCTGTGGAACGCGAGCCCGTTGGGACCGCCGAACCAGTGCACACCGCGCATCTTCAACGAGGGCCAGTCGCGGATAGTAGCCGTTTTGACGTAGACTCCGTACGGATCCAGCCGAATCAACTGCTTCAGCGTCTGCGCGGCGTTGTATACGCCTCTCGCGTCGTGTCCGGCAATCGTAACGCGCCCGGCGACAACGCTCAGGTAGTAACCTTCCTCCTTCGCTGGCACGTTGGAGTCTGTGGAGACGCCGAGTGATATGACCGTTGCCCCGGTTGGAGCCGACGGGCCGATTTCGGAATCAATACCCCAGAGGTCGGCCAGATCCTGCTGTATCTCAACAGCGGCTCCCATAACTTCGGGAGGCGCACCGACTGGTACTGTGATGTAAACGTTCTGCCCCAACCGGCAGGCCGAACCCGCTGTCGTTCGTTCCTTGGGTCTTGGAACAATCGGAAGGTCGATCACATACGGAGCCTGGGCGCCTTCCCTTTCCAGCGTAACCGGAGCAGGATCCAGCGCCGGAACCACCGTTCTTACAGGGGCCTCCCCCAGTTGCCACGTGGCGGTGATGGTCCGCATTTCGGGAACGGTCGGAATCGGCGATTCCCCTACCCCGAACCAGAAGATGGGATTGCGTTTGGCCCAATCCTGCTGTCCGGCGCGCGCATCAAACAGGCGAAAGCCCGAAACCGAGCTGTTGCTGGCCTCGATGGTCACATCAAGAGGCCCGAGGTTTGTGTCGAAGTGGATGCTCTTGACAAGCGGGCACAGCTGGCTCTGCGTCTGGTCCGGCGTTGTGGCGAAAACCGGCACGGTTCCGCTTCTCGCGCCGGAAACCGTATTCGCCGACCAGGGCATCCCGGCGATCAGGTTGGCGTTCAAGTAGGCCATCGACCACTCTATCTGGGCGGGCTGGGATTTGGTGGCGTAATTGACGGTGACCTTGTAGGTATTGCCGGGACCGAGTTCGTAAGAGTATCGAACCAGGCCTTCGCTGTTCTGGTAGGTAACGTTGGCGGTGTAGACACCGGCGGCGTAGGAGGTGGAATAGCCGGGCGTGACGTTGTCTGTGTTCATCAACGTCGCTGTCCAGCCCGGTTTGACCATGTAGAAGTGGGATTCGCGTATGATGGGGATTCCGTCGGCCAGCAGTGTGACATCGTGCGGCGTGTTCAGGATGAACCGCAGGCGGCCAAGTTGGACGTCAATGGCCCTTGCAGGCGCGACAGACAACCATACACAACACAGCAACAAGATCAGCCGAAAGAGACGGAACATGGATATCGCCTTCCTACTCCATTGTGCCAGTGACTCCAAGGTATCGGCCGTGGTCTGGTTGCCGGCCGAAGCGACGGTGAAGGCCGGATGACCATCACTAAGCACGTCGTAACAACCGGCCTCCACTCGGAGCACCTCGTCGACCTCCTGCGCCCGGAATTCGTCGGGCAGACCGGGGCCTTTACCTCACCAGTCCTCGCCCCGGATGCGGTCGTCCATCAGAATTGCATACAGATAGGACGGTCCCTGCAAGTGCTGAACCGGTTTTGTGTTGTGCAGGGGGACGAACTCCAGCGCCTGCTCGAACTGCGACACGTGGATGCACCGGTTCACCGAATCGGGTTTGACGCTGTTGCCTGCAATCGAATACGTGAAAGCCTTCCCCCTGATCTGGTGGAACGTTTCGCCTGCGTGCTCGACTATGCGTGACCAGACGCTTTCGCTGTCGATCTCCAGACTCCCGGAAGCCCTTCCTCGCAACATACTAGCGAAGTCCAGTATCATCAACGGCGGAGGGACGAACGG
>JAKQQT010000682.1 GCA_029564025.1 Armatimonadota bacterium
GCATACTCCCACGTCCCGCAGAACGCTCTCCGCGAGGCGTTCAATGAGGGCCGTCTTGCCGTATTCAATGACACGGGAACCCTGTTCACCCTGTCGGAAAACGGGTCCGTCGTACAGACTGCGGCATACGAAAAGCTCCGGCAATGGGTGCGCCAGAATAAACCGGACGTGCTTTTTCTTGACCCGCTGGCGTCCATTATGGAGATTCAGGAAAACGACAACGGGAGCATGAACGCCATAGCCCAAGAGCTGGCGCGTCTGGCCGAGTCTACCGGGTGCGCCGTGATAGTGAGTCACCACGTCAACAAACTTAGTGCCGCAGCTGGAGGCCGTGCCGACCAGCACGCCGCGCGTGGTGGAAGTGCTCTGACATGTCGGTCTCGTTGGGTAGCCCTTCTGGCCCGTGAGGACAGAAAAGGCTTGTTCCTGGGAATCGTAAAAAACAGCTACGGACCCGGTGCGCATGTCGCGCTGGAAAGGACGGAGCACGGCGCGCTTGTTGAGGTGGACACCCGCCGCAACGCCGAACAGGCCGCGCATGAGCTTGTCCAGTGGCTACGCGACAACCCCCGCGCCGCCGTCACGGAATCGGGTATCCGAAACCAGCGCAACGCTGGCCGGGAACTGACAGACGCTTTGGACTGGACACCCGCGCACGCGCTGGAAGCTCTCAAAACCGCCGAAGCTCACCGCCTTGTCCGCAGGGAACAGCGGACACCGGAGGGCGGGGGAAGGGCCTATGAGGCGATTGTGCCCGCTGGAACATTCCAGAGCATGGGGGAGGTGGCGGACAATGATTGCCCATTCTGACCCCTTACTGTATAACAATACAGACGGAACGGCGTACGCGGCCCTTAAAGAAACCGCAACCGCATACGACGTGAGAGAGGGAGAACCCCCCCCTAAGACCCCCCCTGTTCCGGAAGGTGCGCAAGAGGTGGCGCACCGTTCCGGAAACGGAAGAGGGCCGGACGGACGAACGCTTTCAGCGTCTCGCCCGTCGGCCCAAGACATGGAGGCAGGCCCCGCCGCCGGGACGCCGGAGGCGTCCGGCTGTCGGGCCGTCCATGACTTCGGTTCCCAGCTCCGCGCCGGAACTCTTGGGCCGTGCCAACTGGCCAGCCTGTTCCGGCAAACGGTGTCCGGCTTCATGGAGTACAAGCCCGCCACATTGAGGGAGGATAAAGACGGGGTAGATTACTGGTTATCCGTCACCGGGGAACCGCGCCTCGTTCCGTGCCAGCTCAAAATCAGACCGTACAGGAAACGGCTGTCGGACGTTCTGGTAGAGCTTGCGCACATCGGCCCGCGCAAGTGCTGGGCTGGCTGGATTCAGGACCGCCCCGCCCGCGTGTTTCTGTACCTTCTCCCCGTCCCGGGGAAATGCCTGTCTGTCAATGGCCATGAGCTGGCCGGAGCATGGCGGAAACACGGCCTTGCATGGGCGGATCACTTCGGGGTCCGTCTGGCGCGGAACGCGGATTACACCACCGTCTCCGTCCCGGTCGCCATTGCCGAAGTGCTGGCCGCGTGTCCGTCCGCGCGCGTCTTGGAGGTGAGGGTATGACACCACGGGAAACCGAACTCCGCGCCGAAGTCGCCCGCATGGAAGCCGCTGGCCGTCCGTTCCATGAAGTCCGCGCCGTTGTCGCCCAGCTCCGCGCCGAAGTAGCGCGCCGCGTGGAAAAAGAAACCGCCGTACAGGCCGCAGGAGGCGCGATCACCTCCCCGGCCTTGTCTGTACCCGTTGAAACCCTAAAAACGCCCCAAGGGCCGGAAATAGGCCTTACCGGGCAAAACTCAAAAGGAACCATGAAATGACACACGAAAACGCCGCTTATGCAGCATACCCGCCCCGACCCGACGACCCGCCGAGGCCGCGCCCGATTCAGAAGCCG
>JAKQQT010000687.1 GCA_029564025.1 Armatimonadota bacterium
AACGGTGTCGAAGCAATAGCCCGTCAGCGCGGCTTCCGGGAAGATGACGATTTGCGCCGAACGATGAGCCGCCTCGTCCAAACGTTCCAGAACGCGCTTTGTGTTCGCGACCGCATCGCCGATGGCGCAATCCATCTGGACGACCGCGACGCGTGTGTATGTTCCTGTTGGTGTCATGTCGGCCTCTCCGGATTCAGATGACGTGGCCCCGCGCACCGCGGTTGTCGGCGTCGGCACGGATGGGTTGCACGTTGACGACGTTCTCGGGCTCGTAGTCGAGCAGTTTCAGCCAGTCTTCCTGGGTGTCGCTCTTCGGGAAGATCTCGTTCTCCTTGAACTCGGTGCGCACCGCGGATTCCAGGTCGGCCATGCTGATGCCGGCATCAGCGTCTCCTGTTTCGATGGCGCGGCGGATCGCGTCGTCCTTCGCGCGTTCCACCACGCTCATCAGCAGGGCGCCGCTCAAAAGGTCGCGCCAGTGTAGTATTTCACTGCTTCCGTTCCGGAAGAACACTTCCAGGAACCGGGTTTCGGGTACACGGCGGAATATGAAGCCCAGCGTGCCATCGACCACGGCCTCCTGCGCCGCTGACGGATCGGACCCGTTGGCCTGAACGAGTGCCGGATCGAGCGGCATGTCCTTCAGGTAAATCGCCAGGATATCGCGCGCGGCCTGGCGGTCCGGACGCTTGATCTTGATCTTGCGGTCGATGCGCTCGGGCCTCAGGATGGCGGGATCGATGTAGTCCGGCCGGTTCGAGGTCAGCATCACGACGACGTTCTGCAGTCCGATCAAGCCGTCCATCTCGGTGGCAAACTGCGGAACAACCGTATTGGAGATGTTGAAATACTTTCCGCTGGTTCGGGTGCGCAGGATGCTCTCGGCTTCGTCCACGAAGATGAACACAAGGTGCCCTTCCGCGGCCTTTTCGCGTGCGGTGGCGAAGATCTCGCGGACCATGCGCTCGGTCTCTCCCAGCCACATATTAAGGATTTTGGGGCCGTTGATGTACATGAAGTATTCCTTCATGTCCTTGTTCATCCGGCGGTTGTACTCGCGAGTGAGGTTGTAGGCGGTGGCCTTTCCGATCAGAGTCTTTCCGCATCCGGGAGGCCCGAACAGAAGGATGCCGCGCAACGGCTTCTTGTTGAAGCGCTCGTAGAGCTCCGGATGGATCAGCGGCGTTTCAATCGTTTCGCGGATCAGCCGGATGGCATCTTCCTGTCCTCCAACGGCGCTCCAGGGAATTTCGGGAATCTGCTCCAGGAAGTAATCCTTCGTTTCCTGCGCAGGGAAATGCTCCAGGGCAACGCGCATGGTGGGATCCATCGTCACTTCGTCGCCGCGGCGCACTTGCGCATCCACCAGTTTTCCGGCGCGAATTAGCACCCGGCCGCCGTTGCCCTGTTGATCGCCTCCCACTCGCAATTGACCGTTTTCGAGCACGTCCGCTACCCGGACCACCAGACCGGATACAGGCGGGCAAACCGGCCCGAGGATTGCGTAGGCTTCGTTGATGCGAACACGCGAACCGATGGGCAGTTGGTCGAGCGCTACGGCAGGATCTACTTCGGCCAGAAACTCCGCATCGGAAACGCTGATAAGCGCCGTTTTGTCGGAAAGGGGACCCAGGTAGGTCGCCAGGCGGTTGGCCGGCTTGGTCAATCGACGATAGGATTCCTGCATCCGCGAAAGAGAATCCCTTGCGTCGTTCAGGTTGCGCTCATCCTCTACAGCCTGGGATTCGATGGCCATCAGTTCGCGCAGGACACGCGTGTCGGTAATCGCGCCGCCTTCCAGAAGCCGGTTTATCTTCTCGGCGGTGCCGCCGGGGTCCAACTCCGGGTCCGGGGCATGATCATCGTCGGGATCGATGAAATCCTCATCCACGAGGTCTTCAAAGGGGTCTCCATAATCTTCACGCAAGTCGTCGTTTTTCCTGCTCAAGGTGCTCCGTGCCTTTCCCAACGCGCGGTTCAAATCAAGGTTCCGCCTCACTCCGGGAGCCTTATTCATCAGACACCCAGCCCTGTTGAGGGGTTCCTGTTTCCGGGGGCCGGAATCGACCCGAAAACGGGGTGAACACGCCGTGCATTGCCTCCGCGCGCGAGGTTGGGTGTAGAATGAAGGAGGGGATAAATGCCCCACAGGAATCTGCCCAGGAGGACTCGATGCCGAAATCCAAGTTCCTTGCCCGCACGCTCCAAGTCAGCGTATGCGCACTGTTGACTGTTGTCGCTGTGTCATCATCGACCCGCGCGGCGGACTGGCCCATGTTCATGGCCGATCCGGGACACTCCGGAACGAACGGAGATGTGCTGTCGGTGCCGATGGCACTGGAGTGGAAGTACCGGACCGCCTTCTACCAGAACAACACCGCTTCGCCAATCGTCGCAGGTACCACGGTCTACTTTACCTCGCAGTCCAGCGTATACGCCCTGAACAGCGAAACCGGCGAGTTGATCTGGAAGTACCCGGAGGAAGGCCCCATCGGAACGGCAGGCGCCGCGACAATCAAGGCGACACCCGCTTACTGGGACGGCACCCTTTATGTCGGCGCCACCGACGGCGTGCTTTATGCGCTGAACGCAACCACGGGCGTGCTGTTGTGGCAGTTCGATACGTTGAAAAGCATCCGGTTCGCGCCGATTGTGGTTGACGGTGTCGTTTACGTCGGATCGGACGACGACCGTCTGTATGCCATCGACGGCAAAACCGGCAAGCCCGCGTTCGAACCGGTAAGGACGGGCGGTGACATCATCGGGTCTCCCGCTTATAACGACAACGTCCTTTACGTAACGTCCTCCGATTTGCAGTTGTACGCGATTACCACCACGACGGGACGGGTGAAGTACCGCTACCGCACAATGAATCCGAATTCCTACGCTTCGGTTGTGGCAACCGACCGCTACAACTACATCGTGGGCGGCAACGTGCTGTACGCTCTGTCGCGCGCCGGTGTGGAGCGCTGGAAGTATTCGGCCCGCAATCCGATCACCACTACCCCGCTCGTCACCGAGGATGGAGTGTACTTCGGCGACCGTGGAGGCAGGCTGTATGCTCTGGATGCGCGCGGACGCACCAAGTGGACGATAACCGACAACAAATCGCGTGAAACGGTTACCAGCCGGGCATCGGTTCGGGAATCCAAGGTCACCGCCGATCCATTCCTTCAGCTTACAGGAGCCATCTATTCGTCGCCGGTGCTGATTGGAAAGAACCTTGTGGTGGGAACCAACCGGGGCTTCCTGTACGCCGTCGATACCGAAACCGGCAAGATTGTGTGGGATTATGCCGTCTTCAGCAATCTTCCCGCCGGCGCTTATCCGAACATCAACAGCGCGGTGGCGGTGGGGAACGGACGGTTGTTCTTCCAGAGCGATGACGGCGCCCTCCACTGCTTCTCGCCGACAGCGCTGGACGCCACCAAGCCGGTGGTCAGTTCGGAAACACCCACCCGCGCAACCGAGATGAACGGCACACCGCCGATCATGATTGGCGCGATTTTGAGCGATGAGGGTTCCGGCATCAACTCGTCCACCATCGTACTGGAATTGGACGGCGAACCCGTGGATCACATCTACCAGCCGAATACGGGCTGGGTCTATTATCGCACCAAGTCATCGCAACCGGTGGAACCGCTGTCGGACGGCCGCCACACCGTAACCCTGAGGGCTTCGGACTGGAAGGGGAATACGGTGGATCAATCCTGGACGTTTGTGATCAACAATCGACTTGCGCCAACCGTCATCAATGTGCCAACGGACGGTACGATGCCGGGGACTATGGGCTGATATCGGAAATCGGCCTGTAATGCTTGTACGGCGCCTTTCCGAGTGCCCGGAATTCATCTCCGGAGATAAAGCCTTTCTCCGGGAGATTCTGCACCCGGACAAGGCGCCGGTTTCGTTACGCTACAGTCTGGCATGGGCGAGGGTTCCCGCCGGAACGGCCACGGCGCCGCACCGGCTGGAACACTCCGAGGTCTATTACATCCTTCAAGGTCGGGGTGTGATGCACGTAGGCGCTGAGGTATGCGAGGTCGGCTCCGGCGATACCGTGTATATTCCGCCGGTAGAACCGCAGTTTATCGAATCGTCGGGCCCGGACGAACTTGTGTTCCTGTGTATCGTGGATCCGGCCTGGCGCGAGGAGATCGAGGTCGTACAGTTATGAAAAACATCCATTGGTTGTCGTTAACAAAAGCACTTCGCCTGGCCAGCCTGGCGGCCCTGGCGGCAATGGGAGGAAATCATATGTCGGTGGCTCAGGCTCAGCCCGAAGCGCGGGCTATGTGGGTTGTGCGGTATGACCTGACCTCTCCGGAGGCGGTGCGCCATGTGATTGCCACCGCAAAAAAGTACCACTTCAACACGCTGATTGTGCAGGTGCGCGGGCGAGGCGACGCGTATTACCTGGACGGACTGGAACCGCGGGCGGAATCGCTGGCCGGCCAGCCGGAGACGTTCGACCCCCTGCAGATGTGCATCGACCTGGGCCACGCGGAAGGCATGCAGGTACACGCCTGGCTGAATACCTTTTACCTGTGGGGCGGGGCGCAGAAACCGAAAAGCCCGATGCACGTGGTGAATGCCCACCCGGAATGGGTGGCGGCGGACCGCGACGGAAAGGTGTATTTCACTTCGGGCGAGAACCGGGAAGGCGCGTACATGGACCCCGCCAATCCCGAGGCGCGCAAGTTCATCCACGACGTCTTCGTCGATGTGGCGACGCGCTACAACGTGGACGGCATCCACTTCGACTACGTGCGATACCCCAACAAGGAAGTCGGATTCAATGACGGCGACCTCGAGCGGTTCAAGGCGCTGATTGACCCGAAAATCACGCCGGAGCAGAAATCCGCTCTGGCGGCCATGCCCCAGCGTGACGCCTACACCCTGATGTTCCCGGCGCAGTGGGCGCAGTTCCGGCGCGATTGCGTGACCGACGTAGTCCGAAGCGTCTACCGAAGCGTCAAGAAGGTGAAGCCCAACGTTGCAGTTTCAGCCGCGCTTATTCCATGGGGGACGCTGACGAAGTTTGAGGATTCCGACGCCTACAACAGCACCTTCCAGGACTGGTTCGGCTGGATGCGCGAGGGCATTCTGGATATCGCCGTGCCGATGACCTATCACACCGATCCCGGACAGTGGGCCTCCTGGATTGGCCCGGCCGTGAAACAGCGCGGACGGACGCACATCTGGGGCGGCATCGGCGACTGGTTGCTGGACAAGCAGGGCGTCGAGACCATGATCAAGATGGGCCGAACACTCGGCGCACAGGGAGTGTCGCTGTTCGCCTACAACAGTTTCGTCAAGGACACGAAGTGGGAACCGGAGTCCGAGAAAGGCGACTACCTCATCGCTGGCGTGTGGAAGGACGCGGTTTCCGTGCCGGATTGGCGCAAGGAACCGCCCGCTCCTCCCGTTGCTTCGGCAAACGTGCCCAAACCGTCCGATATCCCGCAGGACCGCTGGTAGGGGGCAACCTTCGGGGTGGTTGTCGAAAACGGTAAAGTGCAACCACCCCTGACCCCTCCTTGGAAAGGAGGGGAATTAGGCCGGCCACTTCGTGCTCCCCTCCTTCTCAAGGAGGGGGTGGGGGTGGTTTTTAACGTTCAGCCTTCGGGGCGATACATTATTCCGAGTTCCAGTGTCTCGTCCAGGCCGCGGATACCCCCCGTGCACGTCGGGTCGCTGAGGTTCGCCGCGGCGGCGCACACCGCCAGCAACAACCGGCGCTGAAGGGGCCAATCCTCGTGTGTGCCGTACAGGAAACCCGCGCAGAAAGCATCGCCCGCCCCGGCGCCTCCGGCAATGTATCCGGGCGGCAGTTTCAACGACGGTTGATACGCCTCTTCACCGGTCTTCATCAACGTGTAACCGCCCTCCGCCGCGTGGATGACGACACCCAGGTTCACGCCCATTCCGAGCAGTTTTTCCGCAACCTCCCGCAGGCGGTTTCTGGCGAACACTCCGCCCGGACGAAGTTCCACTCCGGCAATCCTTCCCGCTTCGATCTCGTTGCATATCAACAAATCAGTGTGGGGCAGGGCGGGGCGCGAGATGCGCGCGAAACGGTCGCCGGACTCGCTGACCACGTCCACGGACGTTATCATTCCTTTTGACCGGGCGGTGGCAAGCACACGCGCCGCCGGGGTGCCGTACTCCGCGTCGTCTGCGTCCATGGCGTCCAGTAACAGCAGATACCCGAAGTGGAAGTACCGGCCTTCCAAGCGGTCCCAGGGGATGTCATTGGGCACGAATTCCGCGTTGCCGCCCCGGTTGTGGAAGAACGTGCGCCTGCCGGTTGACTGCACGGTCATCACGTCGGTATATGAGGTCGGGAGTTCGGCGCTCCGGCGGAGGTGGAAGTCGATGTTCCGCGTGCGCAGGTCGTTCTCGATGAAATCCCCGTCAGCGTCGTTTCCGATGACCCCGACGCCGGTCAGCGGGATGGAGGAGTCGAAGGTCCGCAGTCCGAGCAGGACATTGTACGGCGCGCCGCCGGTTCCCTTGTACTCGCTGAGGATATTGGACAGAGTTTCTTCCGATGGCCAGGCGTGGATCAGTTTCACGTGGTCGATGATCCAGTTGCCGGCGCTGACGAATCCGCTGGGCATATCCGCCTCCGATCTGAAGTTACGGCGTTCCTATACTTAATATGAAGCGTCGCACTGCGCGTGTGTAAAGTTTTCAATCGGCCTGCGGCGAGAGAAGGAAGTGCCATGCGAATCCTCTTCGGGGGCACGGCGGAATTCGCCGTTCCGTGCTTGAACCGGTTGGCGCCATCCCGACACGAACTGCTGGGCGTGTTCACCCAGCCGGACCGTCCCGCCGGCAGAAAACGCATCCCCCAACCCTCGGCGGTCAAAACAGCGGCTCAGGCACTGGGCCTGACCGTTTATCAGCCGGAACGCCTGCGCAAGGACGCCGCATTCATGGAAACCGTGCGCGGCCTGCAACCTGATGTCGTTGTCTACGCGGCCTACGGGCAAATCCTCCCGACGGCTTTTCTATCAATCCCCCGGCACGGTTGCTGGAATATCCACGGCTCGCTGTTGCCGAAATACCGCGGCGCGGCGCCCATCCAGTGGGCAATCGCGAACGGCGATTCCGAAACCGGCGTGTGCGTGATGATCGCCGAAGCGGGCCTCGACACCGGTCCCGTGCTCACGTCGACGGCAACGGCTATCCAACCCGATGACACGGCGGGAACGCTGACGGCCAGGCTTGCGGCGCTGGGCGCGGACCTGATGCTCAAGACCCTTGACGACTTCGAGGCCGGGCTCATCACTGCGCAACCGCAGGACGAGTCCCGCGCCACGCACGCGCCGTCCATCACACGCGAACACGCTCATATCAACTGGAAACGCCCCGCAGTGGAAATCGGAGCCCTCATCCGCGCCATGAATCCCAAACCGGGTGCGTGGACCATCTGGCGCGGGCAGGAATTCAAGATCTGGTCAGCAATACCGATGGCGTTTGACGCGCGCTCCCCCGGCGATCTCAGCGTTCCGGCCGGTCACGTGCTGGCAGGCACCGGAGGCGGAGCGCTGGCTCTGACCACCGTACAGCCTGCCGGCAAAAAGCCGATGCCCGCGGTGGAATGGGCGCGCGGGTGGCACGGCGACGAACGCTTCGAATTGTAAAAGAATTTACGGAAAACTTCAACTCAACGAAAGTGAGGAGAACGATGACCGAACACAGAAAACTCAGGGTGGGAATGGTCGGCGGCGGCGGCCCGGGCAACTTCTTCGGCGCGCCGCACCGAACCGCCATATTGATGGACAACGCGGCGGAACTGACCGCCGGAGCGCTGAGAACCAATCCCGAAGCGGCGCTGGAATCCGCCCGCGAGTTGTTCTTTGAGCGCGGCTATCCGGACTACAAGACGATGGCCCGCGAGGAGGGCAAACTCCCCGCCGATCGCCGAATTGATTACGTTACCATCGTGACGCCGAACGATACGCACTACCCGGTGGCAAAAGCCTTCCTCGAAGAGGGCATCCCGGTTCTGTGCGAGAAGCCG
>JAKQQT010000707.1 GCA_029564025.1 Armatimonadota bacterium
CTTTGCCGTATTTATCCTTCACTATTTCTCGTATATCTGTGTTCATCTGTTCCACATATTCCTCGTTGGATTTCATTATAAAGTGCGATTAGGGTCGGCTCCTTACACTCACGAACCGCTCCTCAACCGCCCGCGTTCCGAACGTAGTCTTTGAGTCCGAGATAGCGCCACATCGGTTGTTTCCTCGGTTTGCCGTCGGGACCAAACGGGTCCGTTGTGACCGGTGATACGAAGAACGTCGATGACGAACCGTGGCAGTCCGTACAGCCGTTGGCGCCCAGTGCGCGTTTAGCGCTGGAGACGTTGTGGCTGAACGTCCACCTCATCGGCGAGGCTTGCGGGTGTTTTTCCGCCTTGAGTGATCGATTTCGTACTTCGTAGACCTTGTCGCCCTTTACGAAAACCGGTCTGGCCACATCAAAACGGCCTCCGGTCATCGTCTGCCCCACGGAGCGAAGCATCGTCGCAATCTCGGCGCCGGTATTGGCCTCCGGCTTGCCGTCGCCGTTGTCATCCCTGATGCTGTCCTTCACCTTTTCGTAAGCCCGTCCTGTCTCGGCGAGCGTCAATGGGTGGATCACGTTGCCGACTCGGTTGCCCCACCACGCAGGAAGCAGTGCGTTGCCCGTGGATATCTTACCGTCCTTCAAACGGAAGTAGGCCGGTTGCCAGGAGGCCGTTTCGCCGTACTTTTTGGCGGCGGGATTGGTGGGCGTGCCCACGGTCTTGCCGGTCGTCGTATCGACTGTGTGGACCGCCGTTACATTGGAATCGCGGACGTGGCACGTGACGCAGGCAATCGTCTTGAGGTGGTTCGGGGGGATGCCTTCGTGCTTCGGACGGCTCGCCCCCATGCGCCCTTCCGTGTGACAGGACACGCACGACACCTCGTCGCTGTCGAGTTCATCGTTGACGAACACGCTGTTCGACCGGCCTTTCGCGATCTGGTGGTCGATTCCGGAAGGGTGACAGGAAATGCAAGTCATGCCCGCGCCGGAGTGGACGTCTTCATTCCGTCCGTCCCACACGTGCCCGCGCTTTTTCGTCTCGGCTTCGCCGTGACACAGCAGACAGTTGCGATCAGTCGGACGTTTCGGCACAATCGTGATCCGGTCCGATGAATCGTTGGAGGGCTTGTATTTCAGCGTCGGTGTCTGCCCGGCGATGACGGAGCCTTCTACATCGCCGACGCCGGCCCCGGCCGTTGCGGCCCACCGGTAGTTGGCGGACGAAACCTGAGTGGTACGCGCTTTGTGGTCGTAGTCCGGCTTGTGGCACATCAGGCAGTCCGCCTCCAGTACTCCGGAGCGATCCCAGGCCGCCTTGTGGTAATCGCCGTCCAAACTCGACGCAATCTCCGGTTCCGCCGCCTGCCGTGTGTCATAGCGCCGACCGTCGCGGTCGTTCTCAAAGATCGATCCGCCGGGATGGCACACCGCGCACGTTTGAGCGTATTGATACGTCGAAAGCCCGACTTCCGCTTCGGTCCGGTTCACCTTCTTGGCCAGCCACATGTAAGACATATGGTGCTGACCGCCGTTCTGACCGGGTGACTGGATCCATGGCCTGTTGCGGTTCTTCGCACCCCAATCGTCCGACATCACCTCAGCGCCCATCTGGAAGTGGTACGCCTTCGTGATGGTATCATACGGGTGACAGCCTCCACACGTCTTCCGCGGGCTGTACGGTTTGGCATCCGCGTCTTGGGGATTGACCGTTTTCCCGGCTTCGTCCCGCAATGCGACCGGTGGATGCGTAAAAGTCTCGGAGCTACTACCGACCGCCAGGCGCGGCGGCCAGGAAACAAGGAGCACCACAACGGCAACCACAACAACCGCAAATGCCAACACAGAGTATTTCATTGAGTTCTGTTCCGATGCCAACGGCATCACGTCCTGAGGACAAGCACTGATCGAATGCTCAGTTCCCGGATGTATCCAGTGTCAACGACGCGGGCCGCGGAAGGGCAAGCCCCGCCGCAACCTGCATCGCCTTGAAGATCCCGACAGGCACGACACAGCCACTGCAACAACCTTTCAGGGAAGCGCGCGCGGCCGTGTGTATCTGCCCGTCAAAGCCGGTCATGATCTCCGAATAAACATCGACTTCAACCAGGCGCCCCACCAGCGCCTGTATGTTTTCACAAGGGGAAGCAATGACGAACTTCACATTCTGTCCGTCATCGCACTCCGCGGAAACCTCCGTCACGAATCCGCAAACGCCAGCATCTATGCGCGCCTGAACGACCGGCATGATATCCTCTTGTCCTTTACCCCTTCAAAAGCGTGGCGATCT
>JAKQQT010000025.1 GCA_029564025.1 Armatimonadota bacterium
TGCAGCGCCCCTACTGGCAGGAGTATTTCTGGGCCGGACACCAAGACAGGAAGGAATACATACACTTCATTTTCAAGTTCGGAAGAGGTGTGGTCGAACAGTTCAGGGGCAATATAATCAGGGCCGTTGCAGAAACTCCCCAACAATGAAATGGAGAGGTACGGTTGTCCGCTGGCGCGGCCAACCGCCCCTCATTTCAAACGTTGGAGCAAAGGGAAAACATGATGAGATCAAAGATTCGCACCGTACTCACAGGGGCAGTAATTGCACACTGTCTCGCATTCCACTCCAATGCTCAGACTTGGCTTCAAAATGGGACAAATCTGGTAGTAGCGGCCAACATAAAGAGCAGCCACGGATTCGGCGCGCAGTTGTGGCTGACAGACAAGGCCGAGGAATTCTTCAAAAACTGGAACAAGGAAACAGCCGGAGTCAATCTGAAGCAAACGAGAGAGGCGATAAGAGGCATACCCTTCTCCACCATCATCATCTTCACGGGGCCGGGAATCGGCTCAAATGACCTCTGTGACGTCACAGGGGACATTGTCGTGAAGAAGCCGGACGGCACAATCTACGGTGAAACACGCGATGCGAATGTCTGGCGGAACCTTCCACCTCCCGCTCCCGGCCAACTGCAACTCGCGGTGGACTCGCTTGGCATCGTCATCGAAGACAACGATCCTTCAGGCAGATATACTGTCGAGGCAACGGTTAGAGATCGTGTGAAGAAAACCCAAGTCACGTTGTCAGAGCACTTCGACGTCGCGGAACAAAAGAAATGATGGCTCCAACAATGCTGCACCTAACCCCATTCGCCTTCGGCTCAGGGTGTTGGTGGCCGCTGACGTTGGGCAACAAAGACATGCGCCACAAGAGAACATTAATCATTTCGTTGCTGCTTGCACCGTTCATCCTTTACGGGGTCTTTCTGGCGCTTGTAGTCCATGGCGACGGGTACCGCATAAAGACAATTTCAATGGTTTGTGTAAAGCCTACTTCACAGGCAAGCCCAACGGTTAAAGCGTTGCCGGGCAACAAAATGTGCGCTTGACCGTCTTTGTTACAGCCTCTACCATTCGCAATGTTGACCGGGGCTACGCATTTCGCGAGGTAGGTTCAATAAGGACTGTTCGCCCAGAGACAGAAAATGATAATTCTCGCAAATGTAATGATCCCGACGGTCGCTGAGCATGTTGTGGTCATGTTGTTTCTTCTGATCCCGGTGACGCTTATCGAGGCTGTTGTGCTTGCTCGCCGACAGCTGTTGAAGTACGTGGAGTCGCTCAATCTATCGTTCCGAGCCAACCTGCGGTCCACGGTTGTTGGCCTGCCATTGGGGTATGTCTTTGCGCTGCTCGGTGTCATCCCTGCGGGGTTCTTCACAACGCTGTTGCCTGAGCGGATTGGGTCGGTCATAGGAATCATTCTGTTCAATGTCATCGGCCACGGCGGAACGAGACCGAACAAACTGGATGACGTCGGATTCTTTCTAGGCACGCTTCTCGTGATGATTCCTTATTTCCTCGTGACTCTCCGAGTAGAGCGGAAGGTCATCGCGAAACGGAAACCGGAATTGGATACACCAACTCTAACGACAACGGTGCGGATCATGAACGACATCACCTACGGCATTCTTGCCGTTCCTATCGTCATTGGGGCGTTGCAAGCCGTAATGAAAGTTACGTCGAACCATTGAACCCAGCGTATTGTCGCTACCGCGCCAAACGCTGGTTCATCACGTTGGCCTGAGAGAAGGAGGAGCAGATGAGCGACCCCGCAACCGAGAAACAGATAGCCTACATTAAGGCCCTCGGCGGAAAGCCCAAGCGGGGTCTCACGAAGGAAGCCGCCTCAGAGCTGATCGACAAACTGCGGTCTTCAGCGCCGCCTACCCAGAAGCAGCTCGATCTACTTCAGAAGCTCGGGGCGACGATTCCCCGGAAACTCACCGCAGAGCAAGCGTCAGAATTGATTGCTCAACTTGATGGTGAGCAACCCCCAACCAAACAACAGATCAAGTACATCAAAATGCTTGGCGGTGTAGTCCCAGCCACCAAGCGAGAGGCATCACAGTTATGTGACACCCTTCCGCAGACGGCCCCGGCTACTCCGCAACAGAGGAAGCAAGCAGACGAGCTCGGGGTTTCTATACCGGAGAATGCGACTTTCACTCAGGCCAACCAATTCCTCAGCGATGCCGAGATGGATGCCGATCCCGAAGAGGGCAAACCCCCGACCGAGGCACAACTCAACAAGATAACCAAGTTGGGTGGAGATCCGCAGCGGGTCGCCAATCGCTGGCGAGCCGACGAGTAGGCCGCAGCGAGAGGGGGCGGCAGCGTCTCCGCCGCCGCCCCCGCGTCATATACCACCCAGTCGGCCATCGCCGTCCCTCCGCGCCGTTACGTCGCGCTGACGTTGAGGCGCTTGACCGCTGCCGAGTTCGTGACGCGCACGTCCTCGGACCAGTCGAACTTCGCGACCTCGACACGGCCGTCGTCGCGCATGTAGCTCGACGGGACCATGTACTTGCCCATGAGACGGAAGGTCTTCATGAAGCTCGGGTCGCGCCGCGTCGGGTTCGGCCGGCGCGCGAAGATCAGCACCGTGCTGTCGAGCAGGAACTTCACGTCCTCTGCAACGCCCGGAGCCGAATCGTCGTACACCATGTAAGAGGTCCGCACGTCCGGCGATCCCACGAACAGGCTCCCGGCCGTGCTCTCGGTCGGCACCGCCAGATTCTTGCCCTTGGGGCCGTTGCCCACCACGAAGCGCCCGCGCACCTTCTCCTGGTTCTTGAAGAGGCACCACGCCGACGCGCCGAACAGCACGCCCACGCCCATGAGGCTGCCGTACTTGGCCGCCTTGATCACGTCGAGGATCGCGCCGTCGATGTCCGCCACGGGATCGGCCGAGGAACCCCAAACCTTCGCCGTGCCGCCGCCGGCCGCCGTCATGGCCGCGTCGATGACGCTCTTCTCGTGGGCCAGCGCCGCGACCTCCGCCACCGCCACCGCGCCCTCGCGCAGCGCGTTCTCCAGATCCGCGCTCTCGAGCTTCTCCAGGTTGTCTACCGGATAGTCGAGCGCGTGGGGCTCGCAGTTGTAGGTCTCGTCGCTCACCTCGAAGCGCAGCTCCGTAGCCCGGCCGCCGATGCTCCTCAGCGTGTTCGGGATCCGGAACCGGTCCTTCTCGGTGTACTTCTTGTACCGGCCGACCGAGGTCGCCACCTCGATGGTCGGGGCCAGAAAGTCCGCCACCGGCATGATCGCGGACTGCGCCGCGCCCTGCGCGAACTCCCGCAACACGGGGCTCGCACTGATGTCACTCAACCTGCTCATCTGTTCTCCTCTCCTCCCAAAGGGAGCCCGGCCCGGAAAGGCCGGGAAGCCGTTTTACACCAGGGAGACCTGCATGACGGCCTTCCCGCCGCCGGCCACCCGGATCACATACATCGCCCCGTACACCGGATTCCCGGCGATGACCAGTTTCACGAACCCGCCGCCCGCATCCGCGACCGCCACGGAAAGGCCGTAGCCCGGCGTGCCGGTCAGCACCGACACGGGCACGACCGACATCATGCCGTCCGTCTCGTTGAAGTTCAGCACGACACACACGAGCAGGCCGGACGCGTACCCGGTGACGACGGCCGTCACCACCGGCGTGACCGGATGGCCCGTCGCGTGCCACACGCCGGCGTTATCGGAAACGATCACCTTGCCGACCAGGTCGGCAGGATCCTCCGGACAGCCCGAAACGGCGGCAGGGTCCATCGTGAAAACGCCGTGCCCGTCAACCGGCTCCGGCTCCGTCGGGATCGCAACGGAGGGCATCGGGCGCAGCAGCACCCGCTGGCCGTCCACGCCGACCTCCTCGGCCACGCCGACAGGCAGCCCCAGCGTCTCGTCGGTCTGCGCCTCGACCCGCCCGTCGCCCTTGCTCACCAGCACGTCACCCGGCGAGCACGCGCCCGAAAGCGCAACCCGCGCGTTCGCCACCGAGCTGAGCGGCAGCACACCCGTCAGATAACCCTCGTCCGACCCGCACGCCACGACGTACGGACACACGTCCGACGCGGCCGCCGCGAGGATCACGTGACCCTCCGCGTTCAGCTTCGCCAACTTACCGGCCGCGGCCGAAAGGTCCGCGCCCGCCACGAACGCCAGCGAACCGCACCTGCAGTCGCCCTGTACCAGATTCATCATTTTGATTCTCCTTTCCTACCTTACTCGCTGACGGCGATGTTTCCGATCATCGCCGGACGGAGCAGCACCGACTGCCCGTCCACACCCTTCTCCTCGGCGATCCCAAGACCGCGATACGTCCCTGCCACCGCAGGCAACGCCCGCACCTTACCCTTGTCCGCCGCAGTCCCCGTGTCGGCCGACACGATCACGTCGCCCGGATTGCACGTGCCTTTCAGCACGGCCCGAACGTTGCGGCCCGCCTCCAGCGGGCGCACCGCCACAAGCGCCGCATCCGTGTTCTCGTCCACCAGCAGATAGAGCGCGAGGTCCGCGTTCTCCGAAGGCAGCTTCACCTCCGGAACGCCGCTGTCGTGCGTCAGCACCACCAGACCGGGCTCATCAGACGGAAGCGTCCGCCCTGCACGGCCGCAAGACCCGCGTCCGACCATCTCACACGCGCCCACAACCCCGTGTCTCGCGCCTCCAGATCGGTGATCCACCCGGCCGCCTCGATCGATTGGCCGATGTCCAGAGAGAAGTGGTCGAAGTCGACCAGAATGCCGGGAAAATTGGCGTCCGCCTTGCGGTCGTCGAATTCCGCCGAAATCGCGTCGCACGCCGCGCGGTCGATGACCTGCACGACGCCAGCCCCTGCGTGCGGGAACTCCCCGCACGGCGTGATGTGCGCCCAGCCGTCAGCCGCTAAAACAAAAGTACTGTCACTCATTGATCGAGCCCTCCAATAGAGAGGCCTAAATCAACTTCGACGACGACGAACTGGCCATTGTCGGCCCTGTTGATTTAAGGTATACTCTGACCATCTAAAGGCAAGGTTTCACCATGGTCGAGGTTCTGGAGAGAACGGGCAAAGCAAGCGAGCGCCGCGAAGAGGAGATCGGGGCGTTCTGCCGTGCATTGGCCGAGCGCTACAGACCCGTACGAATCACGCTGTTCGGCTCGTTCGCATCCGACTCGGCGCGCGCGGATTCGGACGTCGACCTGTTGGTCGAAATGCGGCAGGTTGAATCCGCCCTGGGAACGGCCGCCGCGATCGTCCGAGACATCCGGCCCCGTTTTGCGGTTGACCTGTTGGTCCGCACGCCCCGGCAGGTCAAAGAGCGGTTGCGGTTGGGCGACCCCTTCATGGCCGAAATCATCAGCAGCGGAAAGGTCATGTATGAAGCCGCTCACCGCTGAGTGGGTCTCGAAGGCCGAGGGCGATTACGTCTGCGTTTCGCGCGAGTGGCGGGCGCGCAAGAGTCCCAACCACGATGCCCTGTGCTTTCACGCCCAGCAGTGCGCGGAGAAGTACCTGAAGGCCTGCCTTCAGGAGCAGGGCTTGCCGTTCGAGCGCACGCACAATATGAGTGCCTTGCTGGACGCGCTGCTCCCCTCGGACCCGATGTTGGACGCGTTGCGCCCGGCGTTGCTTCAGCTCAACGTCTATGCGGTCGCCTTTCGGTATCCGGGCGAATCGGCCACCCGGAATGACGCCCAAAACGCCCGCGCCCTGTGCGTATCGGTCAGATCGAGCCTGAGGCAGAACCTCGGTCTTGCGCCCGCTTGAGGCTCTGGACGCGAAGCGTCCGCTGTATCCCCCACTGCCCAGTGACTCTGCGGTTAATCCCTTTCGTCAGAGCTTGCCGCACCTACTGCGCACCGATACTGCCTGTCGTGAGCACCGTTGAACCGCCGCCCGCAACCGTTTCCGCCGTTTCCAACTCAAACCCCGCCTCCACCGGCCAGCCGGCGAACGCGGCAGCCAGCAGCGGCTTGTCGAAGTCCCTTTGCAGCGCCTCCGCCACCATGACGGCATCAGCCTTCGCCACCTGGTCGAACGCCTCCTGATGCGCCGACCCGGCCAGCGTGCCGCTGCCGCTCTCGGTGAGCATGGTCAGCAGCCCCCCCGTGCCGAGCAGGGTGATCTGCTTGTCGAGGTAGTCCAGATGGTCGCGGAACGGCGGCTTGCCGCTGTTGCCGCCGTTGACGTACTTCACGTCAGTGCCGTTGGGCAGGTAGCCCCGGCCGTCCTTCACGAGATCCTGCGCGATGGCCAGATACTCTTTCTCCTTCTCATCGGTCACCCCCGGCGGCCCGACAAAGAACACCGACGGAATCCCGTAGACGTCCAGAAACGAGCTCCAGTCCCGTAGCGCGAGGTTGCGGCGGAAGTACTGCACGGCGAGAATACGGTCTAGGGCGATAGGCGACTCGACAATCGCGAAGTTACTCCGCTCGATCCTCTCGCCCTTTTCCAGCCCCGACCGTGCCTCCCGGTTGTACGTCCACTCGCCGAACATGCCGCTCCGGCACCAGAACCACTGTTCCACCGGCTCCAGACGAACGATGCCCCGGCCACCCTCGGTATAATGCTTCTCGACGTGCGCGAAGCCCCTAAACGAAGCGGAGGCCAGAAAGGCGACCGCCTCGCGGAGGTTCTCCACCCGGTCGTATTGGTCGCGCAGGAAGGCCGCCTGCTCACAGGCGAGCACCGTGTCGGTCGGGTTCTCTTCGGGCTTCACGTCCCACTGGCAGGCGAGCAGCGCCGCCCGCCGCCGCATCAGGACGGTGGCGATGATGGCGTCCGAGCGCTCCATGGCCTGATAGAACCACTGGAGGTCGGCAAATGCCCCGCGCTCGCCCTGCTCGATGAGGCTGACGATCCGCTCCATCGTCAGCCCCCTCAGCGGGTTCACGTACTCCCGCCACAAATTGTCCTTGCTCGTGTAGACCGTCAGCGCCATATCCGCACCTCCATTTAAGGCAGGGAAATCAACACATCGAGAGGATCAAACACGCCGTAGCATTTATGCAACGTGCAGCACAAACTCATGTTCACCGATATTCAGTTGGTCAGGCCCTTGAAAACGCGGTACAATAAAAAACACAAGCTGAAGTGTGCGTTGATCGAATAGCGTCATAAGAGGTATCAGAAGCAACCGATCAATAACTTGTTGGTTAGAGAAACGCCTATGCAATGCGCTCTATGCCGAAAGGGGGAGACATCTGAAGCCGGCCATATCATTCCCCACTTCGCGTTTCGCCATCTTGTGAAAACAAGCCCTACCCGCTTCATTCGTGGGTATGACAACCCAAACGTCCGACTCCAAGACGGCAAGACGCGTCACTTTTTGTGTCCAAACTGCGAGGACATCCTTGGTCGCTGGGAAAAGATTTTCGCGCAGAACGTCTTTCATCCTTTGCATATCCACCATGTCAAACGTGACCGTGACTACCCGACTATGAGCCAATTCCCTTACGGGGAGTGGCTCTTAAAATTCTGTGTCTCCGTATCATGGCGCAGCCTTTACGACCTGATGCTGGATCACCCCGAAGAACCATTGCCTCACGGTGACAATGAAAATGCGAAACAAGCCCTCACTGTTTGGCGTGAGTACCTCATAGGGGAGCGAGAATCAGTTGATGCCTTTCCGCAACACCTCACCATCGTCGGGTCTCCTGTTGAAACAAGCGGCATTGCAAACACTTCGGATCTGAAGTTGTTTTTCGAACGAGGAATCACTCACTCAACATGGCACAACCCGTTTGAATCCTACGTCTTCACCAAAATGTGTCGTGTGATAGTTGCTGGCACGATCAAAGATCAAGTGAGGCCGTGGAAAGGAACACTTGTCGGACCAGATAGTGGTCACTTTTCTTTGCAAGAACAGGTTCTTTCTGGGGTGTTCACCTCTTGGATACGAAGCGATATAGCTGGCATGCCGATAGCCAGGGACCGTCTTTCCGAACGTCAAAGCGAGGTTATCGACGCAGCGATCAAGAAATTCCTTTCGAAAAATCAAGGTGACGCTGATTCCGAAAAGAATGACAGAAAATAGTGATCCAGACGAAACAGTCAAATCATAGTTTCCGTCACCTTTCAGACGGTCAACGCGGCGGAATCTACAAACTTCGGTCACTATTCATGCCAGTGTCAGCGACCTCCGTCCTCCGATCTCCGTCCTCTGTCCTCCGACCGCAAGCCTCAGCATCCTCCCCGGCTCGGCACCGTACGTCCGGCATCCCCAGACTGCCAGTGCCAGCGCCATCACGCAGTCATCGTGATACCCGGAAGGCGCGGCATAGCTGACCTGTCCGGTCGGGCCGATGTCATATTCATAGCGGCGCATCTCGGCGGTGAGAATCTGCCACGCCGCCGACCACACCACGCGGCGCTGTTCAACGGCCACCATGAGCCCCTGCACAAGCTCGCGCTTGGTCTGTGCCGTGATCCTGAACCCCTCGACAAGCGGCAACACACGGCGCAGATCATCGTAGACCGGATCGCCCACTCCTGTCGCGTCCATCACAAGCCGAGCCCGCCACCGCTTCACAAAAGCCGCGATCCTCTCCTTCTGCAGCGGCCAGTCGAGCTGGTTGAAGCGCTCCATCTCCAGGCATCGCCCCGTCTTCGCATCTATGGCGATCAGCACCGTCCAGTCCGTATGCTTGGCGATATCGCACCCGACAATCACATTGTGGTGGCGAGTCATTAGGCCCGCATCCGCATCCGCGTCAGCCACAAGGCAGGCATCGACGCCCCGAAACACACCGGCCGAGTCTTCCAAGAACTCGGCCATATACTCCTGCCGGAACACATCTTCGGGCAGGGTGACCCTGGCCTCATCCCACTCTTTCGCAGGGAAGTAGGGCGACACGTTTGACGGGAAGGTGAACGACCTGAATCCTTCCTGCCGCTCAACTCCGCGCGTGAACATGTCGTAGAACCAGTTGCGGCCGGCGGGCGTGGAGATGAATACGCCCCAGCCGAGCGTCTGGGCGAGGGTCGGGCGGAGCACGTAGTTCCATACATCCACCGGGACGGCCGCGGCCTCATCCACCACGATGCCCCGGAAGCCGAAGCCGCGGATACTGTCAGGGTTGTCGGCGGAGAGCATGAAGACGCGGCACGGTCCCGCAGCACCTTCGAACTCGACGCGTGTCGGCATCCGGCCTACCACCCTCACAAAATCCGGAGCGATGGTGCGAAATGCCTCGACACCTCTTTCGGCGACACCGTAAGTCGGAGCGACCCAACCGTAGTCCCGCACGATGCCTGCCGCGCCGTAGCCCGCACGCGTAGCCAGTTCCATGGGCGAAGGCGGGTCTCCGCCGCCCCGATCCAGCAGCTCCGCCGCCATACAAAGGGTCTTGCCGAAGCGGCGGCCGGTGCACACTGTCCTGAACCGGGCATCCCTGGCCCGGTGGATATCCATCTGCGCCGCATGCGGTGTGTAGTCGACTTTCACCCTTCATCTTCCTCCCGGTCTCCGTCCTGCTCCATGTCAAGAACCGCCCCGTCCGCAACCGGCGGCGGAATCATCATCGGCGGAGGCGGCTCGTCGCCGGCCACCGACGTCATCCCGCGCCACTCGATCACGCGCCCGCCCGACTCCAGCATGCCCATCGCCTGCTTCGGCAGCAGCGGCATCACGAACGTCTCAAAAAACGCCACAGGATCGCGGTTGAACTTGCGTTGAAGCGACCGCTCCAGCCTAGCCATGTTCTCAGACTTGTTCAGCATCTTGTCCAGCGTCCGCAGCGCGTTCATGCGCCCGCCGTGCTTCGTGCCCCTGGCAGGGCCCTTCGGACTCCCCGACTGCCCCGGCTTCCACGCATAAGCGTTGCCCGGCTTGAACCTGCCCGGAATCTCATTCACGCCATCGGTTTCCATAAACACACCCTCCACATTACGCACGTAAACCAACAGACGGCCCCCTATGCCCGCCCCGCTTTCTCCGTGTGCGGGGGGCCATAGGGGCTCTCCCGGAACAGGAGGAAACACATGACTCTCACAGATGCGCTGATCGAAAAAGGCGTCGCAAGAAACGCCGAGGAAGCCGCGACGGAAATCGAAAAGGCCCTGCCCGAGTTCCACGACCTGGTCGAATACGACGTGGATTACACCTCGAACGACATCATCTCCTTCACCGACAGGCGGTGGGGCATCAAAGACCGCCGCGGCGACTTCGCCGAAGAACTGTTCGGAAACTGCGCAAACTACTGAAAGGAGAAAGCGCCATGCCCAAGAGCAACCCCGAGACGCTCGCCCTCGCCATGGACTACGCCGCCGCCATGGAAGCCTGCGCCGCATACGTGCAGGTCAGCAAGCCAACCATCCGCGAACCGGATGCCGTTTACAGGGTCGTCAGGCCGATCATCGACGCCGCCACAGGAGGCGACAGACAAGAAAGTTTCATGATTCT
>JAKQQT010000031.1 GCA_029564025.1 Armatimonadota bacterium
GGAGCACTGCCGTCAGAATGGACTTCGGACGAAGTTCTGCGGATACGAGTACGACGAGACCGCCGGTGCGGGCATCCCCGCCACCGTAAAGGCGATCTTCCAGCCCGGTGGCGCCGTTGAACGTGTTCAGGCAGGCGAAGCGGCGATGATCGTGACCGATGTGACCCCGTTCTACGGCGAGTCTGGCGGTCAGGTGGGCGACAGGGGCGTAATCTCGGCAAAAGGCGTCGAGTTCACGGTGTCGGATACCAGGAAGCCCGGAGAGGACTGTTTTGTTCACGTCGGCACCATGTCGTCCGGCACGATCACGGTTGGCGACGAGGTACTCCTCACAGTCGATCCTTCCCGCATGTCCACCAGACGTAATCACAGCGCCACCCACCTGCTTCACAGGGCGCTCAGGGCCGTCCTGGGTACCCATGTGCGTCAGCGCGGTTCTTTCGTGACCCCCGAGCGCATGCGTTTCGATTTCTCACATATGGCACCGATGACTCCCGACGAGATCGCCGGCGTCGAGGAACTCGTTCAGGGCTGGATCTTTGACGATAGTCCGGTCACGACGACCGAAATGGGGATTCAGGACGCGGTGGCGGCAGGAGCGCTTCACTTCTTTGAGGACAAGTACGGCGACAAGGTGCGGATGGTCAAGATGGGTGATTCGATTGAGTTGTGCGGCGGAACTCACGTTCCGCGCACTTCGTCCATCGGCGTGTTCAAGATCTTGTCCGAGGGTGGAATCTCAGCGGGCATTCGTCGTATCGAGGCGGTGACCGGGATTGCCGCAGTGGCCTATCTGAAGGAAAGAGACTCGCTCGTCCGACAGGTCGAGCGCGCGGTTCGCGCCGACGGCGCCGCTGTGATCGACAAGATCGAGAAGCTGGTCGATGCCGAGAAGGTCCTTCGCAAGGAGGTGGCAGACCTCCGTGTGAAGGCTGCGGCGGCTGGCAACAGCGGTCCGGCCGATCGTGACGTTGTTGTTGTCGGCGGCGTTCGGGTGATGCTTGTTTCCGCCGACGGCATCGACAAGAAGGGACTGCGGGAGCTGTCGGACATGATGCGCGACAAGGTCGGTTCCGGTATGGTCCTGATCACCGTCGCGGATGGTCCGAAAACATCGGTATGTCTCGCCGTGACTCCCGATTTGCAGAGGGAGCGTCCGGCCGGCCAGGTTCTGAATGCCATTCTGGCTCCCCTGGGTGGTCGTGGCGGCGGCTCTCCGTCTCTGGCACAGGGCGCTGTCGACACACCGTCAGACAGAACCGTCATACTTGACGCACTGGCAAAAGCTCTGCAATGATATTGAACCGATTGACTCCAGGAGGGGTTTGGGGATGGGCAGAAAGACACACAAGGTTGAAGACTCACACAGCGACGACATAGTCATAGACCTGCTGGTCAGGCACGCGCAGGTTCCCGGTTCGGATGAATTGCTCGAACGTTTCGCGCGGACATATTCCGGCAGGCCGGCTGGATTCGTCGCGGTCGCTACCGAGGTCGCGCCAGAGGCGGTACCCGTGCCTGAACCGGTGGTGGACTTCGGGGATGCCGACTCGCCGGCTTTCGAGGTGCCGGCGGATGAGTTCCAGTCCCTTCAGGACGTGGTTGTCGCGGCGGGCGACGACTCGGACAACGACTATGACGTGCCCGGCGCCACAGTCTCGATGGAGGCGATCGACTCGATCC
>JAKQQT010000728.1 GCA_029564025.1 Armatimonadota bacterium
CGCCGTGAACGCCGGCACGCTGCAAATAATGGAACAGGCCACGTTCCCGAATGTGCCTTCCGTCATGGTCGGCGCGGCTGGCACGCTGGTATTGGAGAACACCACGAACACTTTCGTGAGCGCCACGAACCTCGTTCTGAACGGCACGCTGACCGTCGCTGATTCAGCCGTGACGCCATTCCCGAATACAGTGACGTCGCTCGTGATCGGCTCGAACGCGGTTTCGAACCTTCCCGAAGGGTTTGCATTTATGACACGCGAGCTAACGCTACGTGGCGTGAAAAGGCCGGGCGGCGTCTATCCGCTTGGCACTTCGCAGGCGATTATTGTGGACGACCTGTGGAACGGCGCGGCGTTGACGGTCGCGGAGGGACAGACATTCGCCGTTTCTGACGGCGCGATGTTCCCGAACGTGCCGTCCGTCACCGTAGCCGCCGGCGGCACCTTGGCGCTGGCGCAAACGACAAACACCTTTGCCTCGGTCACGAACGTCGTCCTGAACGGGACGTTGACGATCGGGGAGGACGTTGAGGTTCCGTTCCCGATGACGCTGTCGCGCCTGGAGCTTGGTGCAGGCGTGAGCGTGACCAGCCCCGCGGGGAAGCCTGCGGTCGTTTACACCCGGCTGCTGACGGTCGGGGGTGAAGTCAAGGATCTGGGCGAGTATGACTTCGGCGGCTTGACCGTCATCGTCACGGACGGCTTCCATGTCGGTGGCGCGTGTACGCTCTCCGTGTCGGCCGGCACGACGAACGTGCTTTCCGGTCTCGTGTGGGGCGACGGTTCCATCCGCAAGACGGGGCCCGGAGCTCTGAGCTTCACAGGCGCTGAGAACACCTTTGCGGGCGGTCTGACGGTAGCCTCCGGCACCATCATTGTGGCCGCCACGAACGCGCTCGGCACGGGCCCCGTGACGCTCCTGCCCACGGGAGCGCAGACGTGTCAGATCCGCTTCGTCGCGAACGCGGCGATCACCAACGAGATTTTGCACGACGGTTCGTCTACCGGGACGTATCCGGCCTTTTATTTCGAGAAGGATGTCCAGTCGGTTTTGAAAGGGTCTGTGACCTCCACGGGAGACTTGTTCGCTTGGAACGAGAACA
>JAKQQT010000057.1 GCA_029564025.1 Armatimonadota bacterium
GGTGGCGGTCGACGTGGAGGTCAGCGACCTGTCGCGTCCGCCTCGTCCCCGCGCGGTGCAAGTCGTGTTATCCCTGCCGAAGGAGCTTCTTGGTTGGTCGTGGCACAAGGATTGGCGCAACGACGAAACGGTCGGGAAAGACTCGGCGTTTCAGTTGCTGGGTTCCGTCGGCGGACATCCCGTTTCGCGGTATCCGTTCAGCGCGGTCTCCCGTGGCGGAAAAGGGTTCGCGTTGGGGACGCCGTTCGATGAGGCGGCTTTTGAGAACCGGACGGTTTCCGCAACGGGCATCCGCAGCACGGCGGTGGTTGGGCTGTTGGAACGGAACGGTCACGGCACGTCCGCGAAACTGCGCTGGTTGGCGTTCGGCTTCCGCGGGAACTGGGGTTTCCGTTCGGCGGCCAAAGTGTATTACGCCTCGCAGGCCCGCGTGTTCCCTCCCAGTCACGCGGGCGAGAAGGAGGGAACGTGGTTATGGCCCGTTTATCCGTCCAAGATGCCGGAAAGCCCGGATGACTTCGGGTTGACGTTCTGGGAAGCTCCCGCGACCGTCGCCAGGAGCCCGCGCGAGGTGGCGCTGGCGCGAGAGAAGGGGATCGGAATTTATGCCTATACGGAGGCGTGGGGCATGCGGCAACCGTTGACAACGCTTTCCGGCGGCGGGCATCCTCCGGTCGCCGAGCGTTTGGCGCAACTCCAGTCTTGGGCGGGCACGAACGTGTCTGGACAACAGTGGTTCAACGCGCCGCGTCATCTCGCGGCACAGGCCGCGCTCAATTCGTTGCCGGTGCAACCGGACGGCTCGCACCCGTATATGGTTGACAAATACGACAACTGGACGCATTGGTGGCGCACGAACTCGGATCCCCGGCTGGCTAAGCCGAACCGGGCGTCACTGTGCTGGGATTACACGGTCGGCCTCGACCTCGAAGCGATCGACGGCGTTTATCTGGATAGTCTGTCATACGGGTTCGCCGTCAATTTTCTCAATGTCCGTCCCGAGCATCTGGCGGTGATGACAGAGAAGCTGATCTATGACCCGGAGACGGCGCGTCCCTGCGCCGACGGCATCCAGCATCAGGTCGCGTTCGTGCGGTGGGTCGCGTCGGAACTTCACGCGCGGAACAAGCGGGTTTTTGGAAATGTTTTCGATATCGCTCACCGTTTCCATGCCACAACGATTGATGTCTTCGGCAGCGAGGTGGGGTCGTTCGGCAATCGGTCCGTCGACCGTAAAGCCAGCATGCAGACGGTACACTCAGACGCCGATGCCTGCGAAAAGAGGTTTTACGCCTACCACCGTCCTGTCGCCAATCTCCTGCAAGAGGGAAATTACGAAAAACCTGTGCCGGCTTTATCTGCCGAGGAAGTGGCGGCTTATATTAACCATCAGCTTTTCTACGGTTTTTATCCAGGAATCAGCACGATCGGCGGCGAAAAGAAGCCGGGGTACTCGACTTGGCTGCGATATTTTGACGCGTCCCGACAATGCGAACGCGACCGGGCGGTGTTCAAGGCGGCGATTCCACTCATTCGGCGCATGAACCGTGCGAAATGGATGCCGGAGACGCTGATGCGCGCTGGCGATGAGCGGGTGCTCGTCGAACGGTATGGCGAGATGCATGCCGGCGGGGAGTGTTTATTCGCTGTGCGTAACGCGTCCGAAGCATTTGTAAAGACGCCCCTCGCGTTTGATCGATCGCCCGAATACGCGGGGACGCGCCTGCAGCCTGTTTGGCGTGGCGAGGGGTTGGCGGAAACGTCGGACGGGGCGTGGGTGATTTCGTTGGCGCCGTGGGAGACGGCGGTATTTCAGGTTCTGCCATGAAAAAAGCCATAATCGTCTCTCTCTGCATGTTCGCCGCCGTGACGTACGGTGCGGCGGTTTCGCTCATGGAAACCGAACTTGAGTTTCCCACCTACGCGTTCTCCGATCCGGATCCGGTGCCGCGGACGGACTCGCCGCTTTATCCGTATTTCCGTTTCGACGGATCGGCGGTGGAGCCGACGCCGAAGAAGTGGAAAGCGGTCGTCCTCGAGAACGAAAAGATCCGCGTGACTATGCTTCCCGAAATCGGCGGCAAGGTGTGGGGTGCGGAGGAGATTGCGACCGGACACGCTTTCCTCTATTACAACCACGCGGTCAAGTTCCGCAACGTCGCACTTCGGGGACCGTGGTGTTCCGGTGGTATCGAATTCAACTTCGCGATTACCGGACACGCTCCGACTTCGGCGACGCCGGTCGACTGGTGCGTCAGGAAGAACGCGGACGGCAGCGCAAGCTATTTTGCCGGCGCCTCGGAATACATCGGCCGCACGACCTGGCAGGTGGAAGTGCGTCTCGCTCCCGGCGACGGTCACTTC
>JAKQQT010000070.1 GCA_029564025.1 Armatimonadota bacterium
TGCAGTCCGGTCGCAGGGTGTAATATGATAAAGGCGTTTAGCAGACAATCGGTCTTAAGGAGAAAATGAAATGAAACTGCGGATCAAATCGGTTTTTGCATGGACGGTGGCGATCAGCACAATGGCGCTCGCGGAGGATGCCTACGTGGCGTCGAACGGCTCTCAGGGCATTAACACGGGTTACTGCATGACGCCTGATACGCGCTGGGAGGTGGACTTCCAGCTTACGGCGACGACGCCCTTGCAGGCGCGGATCGTCGGGGGTGACTGTGGTAGTCCCAACTTCTTCGTCTCCTGTTACATCAATGGGGCCGGCGATTTCAGCTTCGGAGCGGGCGATACGTTCAAGGCGTTTTCGACCGGAATCGCGGTGGACACTGCCCGCCACACGGCGATTCTGGATTGTCCCTCTCAAAAAATGTACTACATCAACGCCGCCGGCGTCACGAATTGGATGGGGACGATCAATGTCGACTGTACGAAGACGGCGACTGTGCCGCTTGTCCTTTGCGCGGCCGCGAACTCAGCCGCTGTCACAAATATCATCAACTGCTCGGCCGTAAAAATCTACGGATTCAAGGTCTACGAGCAGGGTGTGCTCGTGCGTGATTTCAAGCCGTGTCTTCAGGCGGGGGTTCCGGGGCTGCGCGATGCGGTGACAGGAACGTTCGTCAAGGACGACCGGGCGGGGGCCGCGGCGCTCGCCTACGGCGGCGATATCGAAGAGCATGAGGACGGCTTCGTTCAATCCGCGGGGGGCAGAGCGTGAACAGCCGTTACTTCATGAATCCCGGCACGAAGGTGGAGATCGACTATGCCCTGACCGATGCCACGACGAACTCGCAGTGGCGCCTTGTCGGCGCGGATAAAGCTGGCTGCAACGCGTACTCCGCCATCTACATCGGCGGCGGCGGCGTGAGCTTCGGCACGGGCGATTCGTTCACGGGCCTCGGCACAGGGATCGCGCCGGACCTTCTCCGCCATACGTGCGTGATCGACAGCCCTAATAACAAGTATACCTACATCACCGGCGCCACCACGAACTGGACGGGTACCATCGCGTCTACGCGCACAAAGACCGCCGCGCATCCGATGGGCATTTTCGCCGATTGCACCAGCACTTCAGGGACGGCATTTAAA
>JAKQQT010000073.1 GCA_029564025.1 Armatimonadota bacterium
CTTGGCGTAGGCTTGGATGTCGATGAAACTGAAGACAAGGCGCGGAGTGTGCGGCACGATCCTGTCGCCGATCCGCTCAATCCGATCGAGCAACACCATCGGCGTCAGCGAATCCGTCAGAAGGAGCGGGTCGAACCGCCAGACCACACGGTCGTTTCCGTGTCTGGACGCGCCGATTCTCTTGGCGAGTTCGACGAACGTGCCGATGCGAGTTTCAACTGGCGGAACGTTGGGCTCGATGTTCTCTGCATCATAATCATTCAGCGTGAACTGAAAGTAGTAGTTCAGGCCGAGTCGCTCCACGACATCAAGCGGGGTCTCGTCCTTGCCTGGAGTTTTTTCCAGCATCGGCCGGGGATTCTTCGTCCAGAACACAATCAGACGGGTCTTTGCGAACGAGACGTAGAGCGGCACTCCATTGAACGGATTGAGCCACTTCACGTAGCCTTTTTCGAGACGCTTGACGAACCAGTCCGCATAGAAGGCAGGAATATCTGTAGAACGGCTGGCTGAGACGATGATGGGAACCTGAGCTTCAACTTTTCTGCCGTCCTCGGTCACCGTTTCGATCTTTGTCCAGGAAGCCAACATCACCTCGTTTGGTAACTCATAATCTACAAGAGGACTAACGCCGTGCATGTTACACCCTTATATGCGGGTTTGTGAAGGGTTTTGAAAGATGCGGAAACCAGAAACCTCAACGCTCAGTGTTGCCCGGACACGCGGAATGTGTTAACGTCCAGCCATAGTATCAATTCAAGAAGTGTGCGGATATCTTGCCTGTTTGACGTATGGGGGTGTCAGCAGGCGCCGCGCGGGAAAGGGGCCTATGCGTTCACGAAATGGTTACGGTGTTTGGGCCGCGCTCTGTATGGCGCTGCCGGCTTCGCTCTTGGCACAAAAGGTCGTGGATCAATGGCGTTACACGCTTGAGCCGCCGCAGGGGGCGTGGCAGACCGCCGCGTATGATGACGCGGCCTGGAAGAAGGGCAACGGTGGCTTCGGCACGGTCAGCACACCGGGCGCGCGCGTGGGCACCGTGTGGCGCACCAAGACGATCTGGCTGCGTAAGCGCGTGCCGCTGGCCGGCGCATTGAAAAAACCCGCGCTGCTGGTTCATCACGACGAGGATGCCGAGTTTTTCCTCAACGGCCAGCGTGTGCTGGCGCTCAAGGGCTATCTCACGGACTACAAGGTCGTGCCGCTGGCCGAGGAGCATCGGGCACTCGTCAAGCCCGGCGAGAACCTGCTGGCGGTGTCCTGCAGGCAGGAGTCGGGCGGACAGTTCATCGACGCGCATCTGGTCGATGCCGACCAGGTGCCGGCCCTGCCGGCGCCGGAACGCGAGGTTTTCCGCAGCGACCTGATCACGCCGTGGGGCGAGCGGGTGACGGATGAGAACGTCTGGCAGAGTTATC
>JAKQQT010000079.1 GCA_029564025.1 Armatimonadota bacterium
TTGCTTGCGCTTAACCTTCCAACTTCCACCCGTTGTGCATCGGGCGCGTCAGCATGGTGTTGGCGAGATCGTTGCCGACGAACCGCTCGGTCTTCCAGTCCCACTTCAGTTTTTGCTGCAGCCGAGCCGCGATGCCCGCGACCATGCCGAGCGTCGATGCCGTGTGTGTGGCGTCGATGCCCGCAATGGCCTCCTTACGGCTGCGGATCGCATCCAGAAATCCATGCCAGTGGTTGACGCTCTTGTAGCCCACCCGGTCGCCCGCCTTAGCCTTGATGGTTGTCACGTCATCAAATGCCATTTTGTCGGCCGGCAGCAACCGGACGTCCCCGGCTTGCGGACGGAGCCTAAGCAGATCGCCCGACGCCTCGATCTGGTCGCCCCGATTGACCTGCACCCAGCCCTTCTCACCGATGAACCGGGTACCCAACGGCTGTTTCTCGTTGTCCGTAAACACCATGCGCAGGCCGTCCGGATAGGTAAAGACGGCCTTCCAGCGCTCGATGTTATCGGCATATCCTTTGTTGACGTAGTAGGAGGCTTCGGAGACTTCCACCTCGAACGGCTCGGTGGCGAGGGCCGGACAGCCCCACTGCGCGATGTCTAGATGATGCACGCCCCAGTTCGTGGTCCATCCCTCACAGTAGTCGTTGACGAGGTAGAAGTCTGGATACTCGATGCGGCCGTAGTTGTAGGCGTTCCAGCGCGCGGGGCCGAGCCACATCTTCCAGTCCATGTCGGCGGGAATCGGTTGGGGCTGGTAAGGTCCTTTGAACTTGGGCTGAAAGCCGGTGCTCTCGACGGCGACTCGGACTTCGGTGATCTTACCCAGGTAGCCGTTACGGGCGAGTTCCGCGCCCTGGCGGAAGTTGCCGAGGGAGCGCTGCCACAGGCCGGACTGGAAGACTCGGTTATACTTGCGGATGGCTGCGCGCATGGCGATGCCGTCGCTGACGCAGACTCCGGTGGGCTTCTCGCACCAGACGTCTTTGCCTGCGCGGGCGGCCGCGACCGTGACGAGCGAATGCCAGTGATCCTGCGGAGCGCACATCACCGCGTCGATCTCCTTGCGGGAGAGGAGGTCTCGGAAATCCGCATATTCGGCACATCCCTTGTCGCCGTATTTGCGGTCGACTTCATCCTTGGCGCCCCGCATACGGTTGTGCCGCGCGTCGCAGACCGCCACGATGCGACAGTCGCCGCTGGCCATGAGGTTGCGCGCGTTCAGCATGCCGCGGTCGCCGGAGCCGATGACGCCGAGCGCGATCCGCTCGTTCGCGCCGAACGCCGTCGAGGGAATGACGGTCGGGAACCCGATCGCCGCCGCAGCCGCCGAGGCGCGGGTCAGAAACTGTCTTCTGCTGATGGTCATAGTCATCTGTTTGTTCCTTGCTTAACGATGCTTCCGGATCACATCAAGACACGCCTTCACGTCCTGCTCGACCTGACCGGAAACCACATCAAACTCGACACCCACATGCCCCGCGAACCCCTGTCGCTTTAACTCCGCCAGAACGGCCGGCATGTTGCCGACGCCCTGGCCGAACACCACATCCGGGCTGCCATAAACCGCCTCTTTCACATCCTTGAGATGCGCGGACAACACGCGCCCTTTGACCACGCGCAGATAGGCGACCGGATCCATGCCCGACCGGTAGATGTGTCCCGTATCTACCGAGAACCCCATGCGCGTGTCACGGCCTTTCATGAGCCCCATCAGATAGTCGGGGTCCCAATTCCGATAGGCCGGCTTGTCCTTGTTTTTGGCGTGATTGTGGAAGCAGAGCTGAACGTCATATTCCTTGACCATGCGCTCGACGACGTCGAAGCGGTCCACGGGCGGCTCGCCGGTCAGCCCCCTGAGGCCAAGCTTCTTGGCAAACGCGAACAATTTGCGCGTGTCCTCCTCCGTCTTACCGAAATCGGCGACATAGGCATTGACGGCCTTGATCCCGACCGCATCCAGCTTCGCTTTGAGCGCCGCGATGTGCCCTTCGGCCAGATGCTGGTTGACCGTGACGTCGGGATGTTCCGGACTGAGCTTCTGCCAAAAGAAAAGCTCGATCACCTCGGCCCCGCATGCCTTCGCCTTGTCGATCGCCTCAAAGGCCGTCACCTTGCGGAACGAATAAGCGCAAACACCGGCTTCCATGCCCCCAGCCAACACAGAGGCCGCCATCCATCCCGCAACTGCAAAACACACCGCTTTTTTCATCATGTCCGATTCCCCATTTCGTTTTTTGTATAACGGTTTTAAGTATGACACAGGTCGGAGCTTACAGCTATTGCGTTTTTTCACAAACCGCATGCAAAAACAACCATGTGCGAGTTATG
>JAKQQT010000083.1 GCA_029564025.1 Armatimonadota bacterium
ACGCGAATAGCGCGAATCAAGCCCTTTTGCCTGAGGCGGTAGAGGAACGCCGCCGGCCACTTGCGAGTCACGCCGATCGCGCGCATGACTTCGTCGCCGGTCAGAAGTTTGGGAAGGTCTTTGACGTGCGGATTGTGAGTATCTCGGGCCATGCTCGGGCCTCCACGAAAGAACGTTTCGCCGATCCTGTTCACGTTCTCTCATGCCCGACAGCCCGCCGGCCGCCCGCCTGGGCAGCTTCGTTGCCACGGCCCGTGGAACTCAAGCCTGAGGGTCGCGTCTTGAACGACAGACGCCACAAGTTGCAACATACGTCACGTCCCAAAACAGTCAACACCTTTTTCTATTTTTTTGCAAAAAAACTTTCCAGCCGTTCCGGGTCCACAAAGTATAACGCTCGGCTATACTTCTACGTAGAAGTGCCAGCCGGTGCCGTGGCTCACTCCGTGCGCGACACGGCAATGCGCGCAAAAAGGGCCGCCCCGATGGACGGCCCCGAATCCTGCCAGAAAACCCGAATCAAACGCAAGAAATGGATTCGGGCTTTCGATCGGTGTCACTAACCTATGCCAGTCGCATCACTTACGATCTTGCCGCACGCGGACATCAAACGCACGTGCTTCTTCCAGAAACCACGTTTTTCAGGCCAGAAACGCGTTTTTGACCCCGCCAGTAATCCTTGCCTGTCCTTGTGCGCCCTCAAATGTCCCCACGCGGCGCAAGAAAAACACAAGATTCCCATGAGCCTATCCCGCCTTCCTCTCCTGCTCGTCCTCGTCAACAGAGAAATCCGGCAGGGACTCAATCGCCGCGTTCTCCTGCCCGGCCAGAACGTGCGTGTAGAGGTTCAAGGTCAAGTTGACGTCGTGGTGTCGCATAAGCACCTGCGCGGTTTTCGGATGGACGCCACGCATCGCCAGCAATGTCCCGAACTCCCCACGCAGACAGTGGAAGTCGAAGAACCTGCCCGCTTCGTCCTTGTACGGCAACCCGGCCGCTTCCAGGTCGCGCCGGATCATGATGGATGTCGCCCACGGCATTTTGAACACCGTGGCCGTGGGGAGCTTGTCGCGACAGAAGGCCCGCAGTTCCTGCGACAAGTTCTTCCTCAGGGGCAGTCGTGCCCCCTTCTTGTTCTTCGTGTACTTGGCGTCCAGGGACACAACGCCCTTGTCGAAGTCGAAACACCCCACGGTCAACTTCGTGATCTCTCCGCGCCGCAGTCCGGTTTCCGTCGCCAGTCGGTATATCAGATACCGTTCGTGCCCGGTCAATCCGAACAGCTTCCCGGCCGACCGCTTCGTCGTCTCCAACAGCCTCTTGAGTTCGTTCACCTCAAGCGCCCGCCGTGGATGCCGGCGGTCTTCCCGCTCGTTCAAGGGCCTGAGGTTCACGACGGGATTGGCTTGCGTGATTCCCTCTCGCATCAACCACGCCAGAAACGCCTTGACTGTGACAAGGACGTGGTTTGACCGGCAATAGCTGGCCCCTGCGTCGCGTAGTTGCTTGAGATAGGCTTCCACCTTGGGTCCGGTGATGTCCGAGAGGAAGACGAATCCGCAAGCCTCACACAGCTTCGTAAGGTCCGACCGATTCGCCCGGATATGCTGTGCGTCAAGCTCTCTGGCCCTCATGCTTTCGATGAACGCTGCAACAAGCTCCGTCAAGGGCTTCGTGGCCGTGTTCGCCTTCTCGTCCAACAGGCCCCACTTGGCAAGCTCTGCCCGCATGGTCTTGGGCAGGCCCTCAATCCGCCGCCGTAGGTCGCTGCTGATCCCCGCGCCGCTGCCCCTGGCGTTCAGCAGGTCTTGGATCGTCGCCGCCACCCGTTGCGACGCCGGTTCGTCCGTGAAGGCTTTCAGTCGCCGGCAGTAGTTGTTGTGGTCCCGGAACTCGACGTAGTAGCAGTTCGTTTCCAGGGTGACTCGCTTGCCGCTCTTGGACACTGGCGCGACGATCTCTTCGCCGCGGGCGTTCGTGAACTTGGCGAACGTGCCGCCCTTGCGCCTGAGGATCTTCGCCCCCTCGGGAAGCGGTATGGTGTAACTCGGCTTGAACACTCTCATGGCTTCGACTCCTGCAATGTGGTTTCGATTCTTGGCCGGATACGCGCCGGCCCCTCTGATCGGTAGGTCAGTCGCCACTGGCCCCGGCCGCTCGTTCGGTTCTTCCATTGTCTGACAGCGTTGATCCAGTTCATGCGGCCGATGATCCATCCGACCACCGCCGCGCCGATAACAGCGCCCACGCCCATCGACGCCGCACACACGAAAAGCAAATACTGCATCGTCGTTTCCCTTCCGTTCGCTGTGAGCCTCTAAGAGGCCCGATCTCCTGCCTGCCCCTTCCCATCGGTCTCGGGAAGGTCCGTTCGCGGCTCCTGCCCCCCAAGTGTGGGGGTTCCTGGCCTCGCTGGCGTTGGGGCTGAACCCTGATTCGCCCGCCGCAGCGCCTCAAGCACCGCCTGCCGTCGTTTTTCTGCTCTGTTATCCATGATGTGACCACCTCAGGAAGTGCGGCCGGGGGTGCATGGCGCTCAGTAGAAGCGCTGTCGCCCTTACGGGTAGACCGTCCCCGGCCGCTGAAGTTCGAAGGTAAGAAACGAGATTTGATCCTACTGATTCCATGCACCCTTATTGTCGCTGATCTCATTATGTCACTCAAGAGAAATCCGGCCCGCAAGGAAGAAATTCTCTCTTGCGAATCCGCGTTCTTCGCCTAAAAAGGCCGATTCCAGAAGGCCCCTTGCGTTTTTCTACAGCCGGCCGCCGACTTCCAAGTTGTTGCCGTTCACCCCGTCCGCCAGAGTCGCCCTGTGCTCCCAAAGAAG
>JAKQQT010000103.1 GCA_029564025.1 Armatimonadota bacterium
GGGGGGGGGGTGTAGACAAACTCGATGAAAAGTGCGACAATTCCACTGTCCGTTTTGGGCGTGGCAAAGTGCTGCGCAGAAAACGAGCGGCGAGGTCGGAAGGTTCAGCGTGCCCAGGTTGGGGTTCGATGACTCTTCAAAAATGCAAAACACCACGCCAAGCAAGCCGGCAGGCGCAGCTTGACGGGGGGTTTTGCAAGAGCCTCAAACTGCAAAACAATTGGATTAGGGGCAATATGATTGCCTCATCATATGTACACCCCTCTTCCTGAAAGGAGCGTCTTATGGGTATGGTGATGAAGCGACGTAAGAGCTGTTTCTGTGAGGGCGTCTGTTGGGCCGTTGCCGTTGTTACAGTGCTCAGGGCTTCGGCGGTTATCGCTGAAACCAGCGTGTACAATGACGCGATCTGGTGGTTCCGCGGCGGCCGGGACGCGAACAGCGACGGCATCGTCCAGGGGGGCGAACTTTTCGACGGCATGCACGCCAACGACCCGGCGCATGCGAACCACACGGCCTCGTTCATGGGTTACGAAGAGGCCCGCAAATGGACCACGGAGTCTATCCAGTTCCCGTCGAGCCGCGACGAGCCGAAGAGCGTCCCGGTCCTCAACTTGCCGCTCGTGAAGAAAGTCCCGGGTGACGGAAGCGTCACGAACCTCTTCATGCCTTATGCGAAGCCGCTGTTTCTCGTGGGGCAGATCACCAATTTCTACACCGTGGTGGCGCGTGTCCGCAGAGACTGGGGGTGCGCGACGAATTCGTCGCAGTGGTTCTTCCGGTTCGGGTACAACGGTTCCGGCGGCGGTCTCCTTTACGGATTCACCGGCGACGACGTGTCGACCAACAAGTATCCGATCATGTACTATCCCAAAGAGAACACGAACGGCACAACGGTCACGCTTCAGGAGTGGCGCGCAACAGGCATGACCCTTCCGCCGCCCGGTGTTTGGTACGATTTGAGCGTGGTGGTGAGCGGGAACACGATCCGCGTGGGCATCGCCCGCCCTAACTTTATGAAGGATCCGGTCCGAGCTGTTCAATTCGTTTCCAATCTTTCCTCCGCGAATGCGCACGCGCCCTACATGGCCAACCCGTCCACAAATCCCGACACATGGCGGCTTTTCGCCGAGACTGGGGACACGGCCGAGAAGAACGTCACCAACGCGTATCGATCGGCGTTCAGCGGCTCCGTTCAACAAATCGCGGTGTGGAACCGCGCGTTGAGCGACGACGAAATACGAGAGGCTTGGGGTTTCCCGAACGCGGCTCTTCTGAAGGTCGGCCTCGAGAACGACGGCTCGAACGAGTTCGGTTCGTCAGACGCGCCCACCGCGCAGACGATCAACCCCTACGGGCCGTGGCACGCGTACGCACCGAATCTTCCGGCCTCCGGCGTATGGACGGTGCCGTTCACTGGGACCGTGAGCGAAGCCAGCCTGCCGCAGCTCCTCCGGCTGAAGTGCGCGTCGTCGTCTGCCGCTGGCCTGGTGCGCGTTTCCGTGAACGGAACAGACTCGGACACGCGCCCCGTGATGCCGGGCAAGCGCACGGACTGGTTCGTGCCGGGCGCGGCGTTTAAGCAGGGCACGAACACGCTGACGCTCACGCGCACAGACGGCGGGACGGCCCCGGTGACCGTGGACACGTTCGAGCTGAGCGGTTCGTGGAAGGTCGGCATCGACGGTCAGGTCTGGAGCGATCTCTCGAGCGAAAGCCGCATCGATTTCCCCGTGTCCACCCGCGACATCGCGCGTAAGCACTGGCCGCAGGCGGCGAATCTCAACACGTGGACGAGCAACCGCACCATCTGCGTCTATGTGCCGCAGGAGGTCGCGGCCCGTTATC
>JAKQQT010000104.1 GCA_029564025.1 Armatimonadota bacterium
GTTGATCGGGATCATCGGCAACACGCAGGGCGTGAGGTTGAGCAGCACGCCGCCGAGCAGCACCAGCAGAAGCGTCAGCAGCAAGCCGTGCGCATGAAAAAAAGCGACTGGATCTCCCAGAAAGCCGGCCAGCCCTGCGCGCGACGCGCCGGCAGCAGCCTTTTGGCCGTCGGCCTGATCCAGAAACGCGAGAAACTCGCCGGCCTTCATATAACCGCCGCCCGCGGTCATCGCGAAGCCGCGCGTCCACGCGTCGGCCGCTTCCGACACAAGCGGGGCGGCGTCCGCCGCCTCGGGTGCCGCGACAAAGCGGCCGGACGCCGCATCGTAACGCAAGACATGGGTCTCCGGCATGTAGCACACCGCATCGTCGCAGCCCTGATAGGCGACCGTCAACGTGGTGCCGTCGCGCAGGGGCGCAACGCGCCAGAGCGATTCGAAGGTATGCGCATAGACGCCGACCTGCTGCGCGGGGTTGATCGGATCGGGCTTCTGCTCGGGCGCAGGCAGCTTGAGCGGCGCGGCAGAGACCTTGAACGATTCGGCGTAAAGCAAGTGGTTGGACGGCACGTTCAGCGTGATCCGCACGTCAGCCTGCTCGTCCGCGAGTGTCAGGCGTTCGACCTTCAGGCCGAACGGCGATTGCGCACAGGCGGCCGCGGCCGCGAACGCGCACGCCAGCGGCGCGACTCCGCAAAGGATGCGTCGGGACCAACCAGTCAGGGCGTGCGGATTCATCAGGAATTCCTTTATGCGCGTTGTGCGACCTCCGCCAGCGCGCGGCCGGCGGCACGGCAGGCTTCCAGCGTTGCGGCATCCGGCGCGAAGCGGCAGGCGAGCGGCTCGCGCACCGGTTTCATCTGCATCGCCTCCAGGTAACGCGCGGCCTCTTCGGAGCCTTTCGCGGCCCAGCCGTGCGAACCGAACGCGAAGCCCGCCTTGCCCAGCGGCTTGAGCCCGCGCAGGTAGGTCAGCGTCGCCGCCATGCGCGGCATGATCCCCATGTTGAGCGTGGCGGAGCCCGCAGCGAAGGCCGCGCAGTCCATCACCTCGGTGACAATCTGCGTGTCATGCGTCGCGTCCACATTGATGAGCTTGACCTCGACCGGCAGCTCTTGGGCGCCCGCCGCCACGGCCTCGGCCATGGCGCGCGTGCTGCCCCACATGCTGCAATAGGCGATCACGACCTTGCGGGCGGGCTTGCAGACCATCCACGCCTGATACGCGGCGAGGATCGTGTCGAAATGGCTGCGCCAGATCACGCCGTGGCTCGGGGCTACCATGTTGAGCGTCAAGCCGCCCAAGCGCGCGAGCGCTGCGGCCACCGGCCGGCCGTAGGGCAGCACGATGTTGGCGTAATACGTCTTCGCCTCCTGCATCACCTCGCACAGATCCGACTCATCGTCAAAGCGGAACCCCGACGCGTAATGCTGGCCGAAGGCGTCCATCGAGAAGAGGATGCCCTCATCGACCAGATAGGTGACCATCGACTCAGGCCAATGAACCATTGGTGTGTCGAAGAACTGGAGCGTCCGGCGGCCCAACGCGAGCGTTTCGGTATCCGCGACCACCTGAACCTTCCAGTCGCGGGTGTCATAATGGCGGTCCAGCGCGTCCTTGCACTTGGCGTTGCAGAGCAGCGTCGCGTTGGGGCAGGCGCGCATCACGGCCGGCAGGCCGCCCGAATGGTCCGGCTCGGCATGGTTGCAGACGATGTAATCAACCTTCTCCAGCGGCACGTGCGACTGGATCTGCTCCAGCAGCGCTGCGGCATACGGCGCTTTGACCGCATCGACCAGCGCCGTTTTTTCATCCACCACCAGATAAGCGTTGTAGGTCGAGCCCCGTCCGGTCTTATACCCGTGAAAATCACGCACCGCCCAATCGATGTAACCGACCCAAAAAACGTTGTCCGTCAAAGTCGTGTTCATGAGACTCTCTTTCTCCCGCTCAAAAAAAGTGATAGCCCAGCATAACTTTTTAAGTGTCTGGATGCCACCTCAAAAAAGCGCACGGGTGCGATTCAGTTTTGTTGAAACTGAATCGCACCCAAGGAGGAATTAGGAGTTAGGAATTAGGAATTGAATACGAAACCACCCCAAAACAGGGCTATTTCTGAACGCTTATAACCGCCTTGCCTTCAGGGCGTAAAAACTCCTAACTCCTAACTCCTAAATCCTCCTTGTTTCTAAGGGCCTCATCTGCCATACTTATCACACCTTTTCTTTAGGGGGCGACTGGTTTCGACGGGGCAGTCGAAATTCCAGTGGCGCGCCGAGGACTCCTGTTGGCCTCGTAAAAAAACAGGAAAAAACCTAAATGCGAACGATAACTTCGCTCTCGCTGCCTAATTAATTAGGCACGACGCGGAACCGCCGATGTCTGCTGAGCGGGGAAGCGACGACTAGCAGATCCTGCCGGGGGCCGAGCAGCCGGGCGCCCGTGTCTTGACGAATCGTGGTTACTGGTCTCCAGGTGAGCCTGTCTGCCGGCATTCCTGTTGACGAGACTTAAAGACAGAACACGCGCGTAGAAACTGGGAGGACACTGTTTCGGACGGGAGTTCGACTCTCCCCGCCTCCACCATTTCATTCATAACCCGTTGGTTTCCAACGGGTTTCTTATTACCTCCACCCCCTTTCACCCCTACTGTTACACAACTGGGGGTGTCCAATGAACGCGCTTGTGAAAAGGGGGCGGGTTTATTACTTTCGTCTCAGGATACCCAGCAGCCTGATTAATGTGTTCGACGGGCGCAGAGAAATCTGGAAAACTCTGAATACTCAACCGCCAAGATCGATCAGGTCAGCGATCAACGATTCTGTGCCCTCCTTCAATCGGCACAGCTTTTCAAGCAGTCTGTCGATGTCGTTCATTACCTCCACTTACCTGCCAACAGTTCTGCTTCACATTTCTCAGTTGCGCTAGCGGAAACCATTTGGCGAATGCAGACAGCGAAGCGGTAATCACGCAATAAGGCAATTCTCCTGAAGTTATGGACGAACCCGCCGCGCGGCTGTGCCGCGAATGATCGAGGGGGCAACTTTCAACTTTCAACATTCAACTCTCAAGTTATGGACGAGACATTACGGCAGCGTGGCCTTGGGGCGGTAAAACACCGGCCCCGCTGGATTCAGAGGCGCGGACCAGGTGTTCGTCATCTGAGGAGCGGACGCCCTTGGAACGGCGCCATCCGCAACCGTCCAGCCGCCAGCCAAGCCGTTCGTGGTATGCTCCATGATGAAAGGTCGGCTGTCTCCTGAATCGTTCCCCAAAAATTGCAGGTAGAACCTCTCGTCCGTAACCCACGACGCTACCACGCGGAAGCCGCTTTCCTGATCCGTCGGATCGGTCCCCGCCGCGAACTCGTGGGCGGCGGTGAAGCCATCCCCGTCATAATCCATTTCCGGAGCTCGTGCCACGCCCCACTTGTCAAACCATGCGAACGGCACACCGTTGGTCGAGGTTGCGCCGGTGTGCGCGAAGGGCTGATCCGAGGTGATTCTCAGATCGTCCAATCCGCTCTTGCCGCTGACCTCGACACCGGAAATCTTTTTCGCGCCGCCTCCGCCTTTGCCGGGCGAGTTGGCACACAGGTACAAGGTGCCGGGCGAAGTCAGATCCGTCGGCGATTTGAACGCGTGTGGCGAAAGACAGAGCGACCCGTTGACGCGCGGTTGGAAGAAGGTGTCGGTCGGATGGCTGACGGAATCCAGCTGGGCGCTGACGCGCACCCACGTATCGTCAGCGAACGCCGGCATGCCCAGATCGCTCCACCGCTGCGCCCACCCTGCCGCGCCATTGGCCATGTGCCAGACATACAAGACGCCGTTCGAAGCAACTCCTAAGGCGAACTGGCCGCCGCCAGCCACGTCCTCAGGGAGCGCGTCTTCAAAACGTTTCACCTGCAGCATAAAATCCATGTTGACGCTCTGACCTTCCGCGCCGTTCACCGTGCGTGCCAGCGGATCTTCTGATGAAGCCACCCGGGTATGCACAGCCTCCGGCAGAGGATACCCCGGCGGCGTGGCAGGCGTATAGACAAGCGCCGCAACATGGGCCAAGGGGTCGCCGCTCCAGCCGTTGACGCCAGCTAGCAACGCGCCCGCGGCGAAGGATTCGAACGACTCGACAATCGGCAGATCGCCGGCCTGCGGCACGGCCGTGAGCGTGACAGCTACGGTCTGCGGGCTGTTGGTCACATCCGCGCTCGTGAGGGTGATCGTCGCGTTGTAAGTGCCTGCCGTCAGCGCGCCGGTGGCGTAATTCACCTGGATGGTCTTGGCCGTGCCTTCCAGACAGGTGCCGCTGGCGGGCGAAAGCGAAAGCCAGGCGGCATTATCCGAAACCACAAACGCCATCGGCTGGCGCGAGTCGCTCTGAACGGTGAAACTCTGTGTTGCCGCATTGGAACCGCGTTCGACCGACGACGTCAGGCTCTGGGCGCTGACGCTCAGGGTGGCGGGCGAACGGACGGTCAGCGTCTGGTTGAGCGCCACGTCTTCGACCGTCTGCGTGGTACCATCCGGCCAGGTGATGGTCAGGTCCACCGGCGTCGTGCGGCTGCCCAACCCGAAGTGCAGGGTCATTTCGTTCTGGCCGCCCTTGCCTGAAGCGCCCTCGACCTGGCGGATAAGCGTCGTGCTGCCGAGGCTGATCCGCACCTGCGCGCCGATCGCCGCGCGGTTGACGGTTGTACCGTTGCCCAGCAACCGCACCTTGAGCCATTTGTTGGCGTTACCCTGGTTGATGAAGAGCCGGTTATTGGTCAGCAGATCCATGAACCCGTCGTTGTTGACATCTCCCCAGGCCGCGCCGTAGGTCCGGCCCAGATTGGAGGGCAGCCCTTCTGTGGCAGTCACGTCGGAGAAAACCCAGTTGCCGTCATTGCGCCAGAGGTGTGACGTGTCGCCCTCGTACACGGTGGTGAAAAAGAGATCCAGATCGCCGTCATTGTCATAGTCGGCCGCCATGGCCGTCGCGTATGACTCCTGATACTGGGCGCCGTCGAGGGTCCAGCGGTTGGCGAACGTATAGCCGGACGCCGGCCCCATGTTCTGCATCATCATCGGCCGGTCCTGCAAGGCCTCCGAATGGGCGAAGTTGGCAACGAAAAGATCGAAAAGCCCGTCGTTGTTGAAATCGCCCCAGCAGGAGCCGATCGTGTGACCGCGGTCGTTGTAGGCCGTTCCGTCGCCCGCCACGCCTCTGGCTGTCGCCACGTCCGTGAAATTTCCGCTGCCGTCGTTGAGCCACAGGTTGTTCTCGCGCAGCCGGTAGCAGGAAACATAGATGTCCAAGTCGCCGTCCTGGTCGAAGTCGCAGGCCGTGACGCCGCGCGCGCGGTTATTAGTGGTCGCGTTCAGGACGGTCATGGAAAATGAGGAGCCGGCATTGTTCATCAAAACCGCATCGGGGAATCCGGACGGGTCGCTCCATTGGAGTTCATAGCCGGTCACATAGAGATCCAGCCAGCCGTCATTGTTCCAGTCGCCCCACGTGGCACCTTGACGGGTCGAGCTGTCGTAAACGGTCACGCCGTTGGTGACAGCGGGCGGCAGCAGCGGCATGACCGCGTTATTGTGATACGTCGTGAAGCGGGTACCGTCGGTATTGTTGAGCCGCTGCAGAAACCCGCTTCCTACCCAGATAAAGCGGTCAAACAACCCGTCGTTGTTATAATCACCCCAGACAGAATCCGCGTCGGAGTTGCCCGTGTAGATCGCGTTTGTCCCTCCGTTGTTCCGGTATGAAAAACTTCCATTTCTGAAATCGACAAATCCGTCATTGTTGAAGTCGACCAGGGAGACGCTACCATTTGCATTTGATATCACGCTACCCGGGAACAAATCCGCTGTCCCGTCCAAGAATCCCGCTTGGACGGAAGTCAGCGACGCGACAACAAGGAAAGCCGACATAAACCATTTGAGCTGCATGTGTGTTATCCTGTCCCAATGCGCGATCTGTCAGAACGTGAGGATGCTGAGCGTGTGAACCTTATCCGCCTTCGTGTTCACCATAAACGGCGAGGGCGCGTCGATGTTCACAACAAGCACTCGGTTCTCATCCAACATCATGACCTCGCAGGGCTGGTCGAG
>JAKQQT010000108.1 GCA_029564025.1 Armatimonadota bacterium
GTACGCTTTCCCGTCGGACATCTCCGCCTCCCTTCGATCGGTTTTTTTCGAGATGGATAGTACGGGCGGCGGTCTGCGGGGTCAAGGCAAAAAGGAAGACAGGGCACAGGGAATCCTGCAGGCTGGTCAAAACGGCCCGGATGCAAGGCATCCTGAACAGCCGGAAAATGGGAAGTTATGAAGCGCGGAAGGCAGGTGTGGATTGAAGAATCACCGCGCCATCAGCGCGAACACGCCCCATCCGAGGTATTCACGCGTGTACGCGGCGTAGCGTGTTGGTTCCAAGGTCAGTTTGGCTCGAACATCTTTCGCGAAGTCGTCGTCGGGATTCGCTTCGAGCCATCGGCGCATGGTGAGCCACTTGGCCGCCTCGTACCTGTCCCAGCCATCCTGGTCTGCCAGAACCATTTCCACAACGTCGTAGCCGAGGTCGCCGAAAGACGCGAGAAGCTCTGGAAGCAGGAGAAAGTCGGAGATAGAACCGGCAAGGCATCCCTTTGCAACGTCTTCCGTCGGCGGTTGCTTCACCCAGTACGGCTCGCCGATGAGGATGATCCCTCCGGTGCGGAGACTCTTCGCCAGAAGCGCGATGGTGCCGACGACTCCCCCACCGATCCACGTGGCACCGAGACAGGCTGCCACACCGACCTTTTCGTCGGCGACGTAGCCGACAGCGTCGCCGTGGATGAACTCGACTCGATCGGCGACTCCGAGTTCTTCCGCACGCAGTTTCGCTTGCTCGCTGAACAACCGGCTCATGTCGATGCCGACGCCGATGATGCCGTAATCGCGCGCCCAGGTGCACAGCATCTCGCCCGAACCGCTGCCGAGGTCGAGCACACGGGTCCCCGATTCCAGGCGCAACGCGGCGCCAAGAGTGGCGAGCTTTTCCGGTGTGAACGGGTTATGGATGCGGTGAGCACTTTCGGTAATGTTGAAGATACGCGGGATGTCCAATGGAGAAACTCCTGACTTCATAAACGCCAAGCCGGTGAACAATCGCAGCGCCAAGGGATGCGCCCCCGGTCAAAAGCCTCAGATCCCTTTCCGGTAGGCCAGCTTCTGCTCCAGGTGCCGCGAGTAGCTCGTGAGCATGAAGCAGAGGATGAAGTAGATGATGGCGATGAAGAGGAAGATCTGGGCCGGGTAAACCATCGTGCGGTTGTTGATCTGCGTGGCCACGTGGGTGAGCTCCGCC
>JAKQQT010000121.1 GCA_029564025.1 Armatimonadota bacterium
GAAGTCGTCGTCTGCGATGTCCATCTCCTGGTTGCCGCGGCGCGACACCGACACATCGCCCGCAAAGAACAGCGAACCGTCCGCCTTGCGGACCGGAGCCCTTCCGGGCAATGACAGCCACACGACAAAGCGGCTCTTTCCGTCGCCGCCCGCGTTCGCGAAGGGCGTCAGGTACAGCGGGCCGACGTCGGCGTCGTTGTTCACGCGGCCTTCCGTCTCCCACACAGGCTCCGCGCCTGGCAGGCGTTTCAACTCGAGCTCGAACCCGTAATCCGCGTTCCAACTCGCGAATCCCGGTCTGGACACAGCGGGATTCCGGGCGGTGTCCAGGGCAAGGACCAGCGGCCCCCACATCGCCGCGGCTTTTCCTTCGTTGGTGTGGTCGCCGATGATGAACCGCGGTCCGACAGCAATGTTCAGCGTCACCGTGTCTCCCCGTTTCCACGGCCGCAGTATCCGCGCATAACGGCCAGGTTCCGCCTTCTCAGCCCACGGTTTCCCGTTGATGCCGATTTCGGCGGATTCCGTCCATGCCGGTATATACAGCCGCAACGGGAATCGCGAGCCGTCTTTCGCGGGGAATACCTGCAGGCTGACCTTGCCGTCCAGCGGGTAGTTACCCTTGATGACGATCCGCACGGCGCCGGAAGGCAACGTTGTCCGCACCGACCCGTGGTTGTAGAGGTTCACCGCCACGCCTCCGTCGCGCGAGGTCATCGCGGCGAAGGTGGGAATCAGCGCCAGGCCGCGCGGACCGCTGGAGAGACAGCAACTGGTGGCGTTTCCCATCGGTTTCCGGCCCTCCAGCGGCGTGTAGTACGACCACTTGTCGCCGGTCGGAGCCTGCGCCCCGATCAGGTGGTTGTACACCGTTCGCTCGAGCTCATCGGCGTATTTCGCGTCACCGGTCAGGGACAACAGGCGAATGTTCAGTTGCTCCCACGTCACCGTGACGCAGGTTTCGCCGATGTTGAAATTCTCTTTGTTCGGGAGTGCATGGTCAGCCTGAAAATGCTCGAATGAGGACGTTGTGCCCGTGATGTAACGCCGGTTGGCGGTGATGTCCTGCCAGGCGATTTCGGCGGCCTTGAGGAGATTCGAATCACCGGTCACCCGGTACAAATCCAGCGCGCCGTTGAGAACTGACAGCATTTCGTACGCCTTGCCGTTGGCGACCTTCTGGACGGATTTCTCGCGCAACAGCGTCGAAATCACGGCGGGTCCGCCCGGCGCGTCGTAGTGGACCACGACGTACTTGGCAAAATCGAGGTACCGGACGTCGCCGGTTACACGGTACAAACGAACCATCGGTTCCAGCACACTCCCCGAAGCCATCCCCTGGTGACTGCTGACGTTCTTGTCGTTCAAATCCAGTTGGCCGGGGCGGTCGCCGAAGGTCTTGATCAATAGGTCGCCCGCCTTCCGGCACGCTTTCAGGGCGGAGGGACTGCCGGTGTATTCGTGGTAGGTCAGCAAGCCGATGAGGTTGTACTTGTGGACCCACACGTCCCACGAGGTCCAGCGTCGTGCGTCGGGATAGCCGCCCAGATAGCCGTCCGGCTTCTGTGTTCGAATCAACCGCGCGGCAACGCGGTCTATCTTTTCCTTCAGGTTGAGATCGCCGGTCTCTTTCCAGGCGAGGGTGGCCGCGTGCAGAAACTTGCCGGCGTGTTCGCCCTGCCATTCCTGGTGCGGGATATCGCGCCGCTCGAATGTGTCGAGGAGTTCCCGCTCATCAACAATCTGCAGGCGTTTGTAAACGGACGCTGACAACCGGTCGCCCAGCATGCCTCCCCGAAGGGAAACCGCGCCCGGTGTCAGCGTCTTTAAGGAATCTATCGGCGGAGCCGCCGATACCGCGCCGGCAATAAGGCCCGCGCAGACGGCGGCCACGGCCGCATGAACTCGCGTAAAGGTTCTCAAATAATCAGCGTTTCTTGTTTACTGTTTGATCGGGTTGTCCCACATACACCCGGAGGATCCCCACTTGGTAACGCGCGGATCGAACTGGCTGGCCGGAACCGCCTGTGCGTGACCGTCGAAGAACATGCAGTTCACGCGGCCGTTGTGGCGCGCGAACGGACGGACGATCATGCCCGACCACGATGACGGCGTGCTCCAACCCTCGCTGTTCTGGTTGCCTGTTTCCGCGTCGTTCGGCAGATAGAAATAATAGATGTCCAACGTCTTGGCGTAGAACATGTTCTCCTTGAGTTGCTCGTAAGGAGGTTCGCTACCGCCCGGACCGGTTTTCAGGCTGGCCGGCAGTATGGCGGCGGAGTCGGCGGCCCAGATGGTGGCCGAAGGCTCCTTCACACGCTTCTCCGAACGGCCCGGAGTGCCCCAGTAGTCGCCGGTTTCGCGGCAGATGTACCAGTTCACACCGTATGTCGTCGGGTATGGAGCAAGCTTCGTCAATTTTGTCCGGTCCAGGTAATCGGACGGACAGGTAAAAACTTCCAGATTCTTGGTGTAGGGTTCCAGCAGTTTGGTGAACCGCTCACTTACTGTCCCTGACGGGGTTTTGTACGCAATGCCGTAAGGCACCAGCATCCCGTCGTAGTCGTCCACATACATCCGGGCCGACGTTCCGATCTGCTTCATGTTGGACAGACAACCCGTGGCCTTTGCCCTTTCGCGGGCCTTCGCGAACACCGGGAACAGAATGGCGGCAAGGATCGCGATGATCGCAATCACCACCAACAGCTCAATCAGCGTGAAACCTTTACGTTTGTTCATTCCTTCTTTCATTCCTTCCTCACTCTCGCGTCCGTTCACGCGTTGGCGCCTTCCGGAATCGCGATTGCCCGGGCTCCCCTCCGCGGCGAATACCGCGGAAGGGAGTCCGAAGCGTGTCTTTCAGCCCGCTAGAAACCGGCGAGACCGTCGGTTTTTCGCAGGATCATCGTGGCGTCGGTGATATCGACCTTGCCGTCGACATTCACGTCACCCTGTGCCTTACGGGTTATGATACCCTCCAGGCCGCCGGCGATCCGGAGTGCATGGATGGCATCCAGCGGGGTCACCAGGCCGTCGCCGTTGATGTCCCCCTTCACCCCCGTGAGGGTAGTGACGAACGTTGCGATCGAGAATCCGGTCGATGCGCCGCCGCCGTCCGGCTCGGGTTGGTGCCGTCCGCGGCTGAGGTTCATCAGCCACTTGTCACCAACGCTGGGCGTAACGCCTGCATACCACATACCGACGGACATCTCGGCAAATGGTATCTTCATTTCGGTATACCACATCTTGCCGACGGTGTCCACGCGGCTCTTGAAAGTAAAGCCCTGTATGTCGTATTCCAGCCCCCACAGGAACGGACCGGCCTGCCTCCAGGCGATGTCCGCCCAGCTCGGGTTGCTGGTGTTGGAGTTGGTCATTATCTGCCACTGCTCGTTGCCGTAGCCGAGGACAGAGCGAGTCGGGCCAAGCCAGACTTCAAACACGTCGTCCGCGTTGAAACTGGAACCGGTGTACCAGATGGCGCTGTTGTCGTGACCTGTTGCCACGGCGCGCATGCCGGCCGGGTTGGGTTCCTCGGACGCAAATGCCAGGTACAGGTTCACCTCGTCCCACAAAGCGTAGGCTTTGGTGGGCGCCTGCGGCCAAGGAGCGCCGTTGTAACCCTTCAACAGGTCGATGGTCTGAGAGGGGTTCCATTCCGACGGGTTGAGAACGCCGTCAATGGTGATGGGTCCCTGCGTCTGGGCAATCTGGAAGAAGCCCAGTTCATCGCCCAATTTCAGGTCGATGTTCGCCCAACCCGCCAGACCCAGGCCGCCCTGGAAGTACGCCGGGGCGTAGCCGTCCAGCGTGGCTTCCACGCCGGATTCGCTCCAGGAAGCGGCGTCGATGCCGCTGTCCTTCGTGGTGTAGAATCCGTTTGCATCGGCCGTTACCACGATTTCATCGGTGCCGCCCACCAGAACACGAACCTTGGCGCCAGGAGCGGGATCGCCGTTCGGCAGTGTCACATGGCCCTGGACAACAAGCGGGAGATGCTCCCACAAGGTAAAGTCGGAAGGCAGGCGGTAGCCGCCGTAGTTGGGAACCGTAATCTTCGTCGGCTCGTGGTCCGGAATGCTGATGGTCAGTTCCACCATGCCATCCGGAGCATGAAGGGCGAAGATGCCGCGGTATGGTTCAGTAGTCACGGACTTGCCGTTCGCGGAAATGGTAACTCCCGCAATCGGATTGGCCCACGATTCCTGGATGCGACCCTGGATGATGCCCTCGCCGTCCAGGCGGTGGCGCTGGAAGCGGACTTCATCGTAGAGGATCCGACTGCCGCCGGGCACCGTGGCATCCCACATGTAGGTCATGCGAACCATATCGCTGAACTCGTACATGCGCAGAGGATTGGTGTTGGCCATCATCGACCAGGGATCGGTTCCCGCGCCCCACATGGCGTAGTCGCCGTCCCACGGATACCAGTCCGGTCCCGCCCAGGGCGGGATGCCGTTGAGGTAGCACGGCAGATAGTAGTTGCCGCCGGCGCCGCCGTCCAGATGGCGCACACTGGTGCTCTGGATGTAGGCCTTGCCGCCCTCGATGATCGGGTGGTGGGCCCAGTCGGTCTGAATAATACCGGTTCCAGCGGGATCACCCGTTTTTATGTACGCCGAGCGGGTCCCGTCCACTTTGTCATCGGTGGTTGTGCCGAGCACCCAGTCCGAACCGCTCCACCAGCTAAGTTCCCAGTTCTGGGGCGGATCGCCCGCGTCCCAGCTTCGGTAGTTCTCGAAGGAGGGATTCGGTGCGATGTTGCAAGCGGCTTGTCCGGCGTCGGCAAACGCGCTCTCCACCGTTGTGCCGCCGTCGTCGGTGGCGCTGGTAACGGTGTAGAAGGCCTTGGTCAGGTCGCCGGGAGTGGTGTCGACGAATTCATAGTTGGAGCCGCCCGAGGTGTCGACCGGGATGATCGAAGTGTTTATCTTCGTCCACGGTCCGTTCTCGGTGGTTCCCTTCCACACGTT
>JAKQQT010000134.1 GCA_029564025.1 Armatimonadota bacterium
CTCATCGCCTATCGTCTTTCAGCAGATCTCTGCCCAGTCGCGTACCGTCGCACTTCTTGCCGATTTTTTCGGCCAGCGCGGCGGTTTCACGCACCCACTTACGTTCCCATTCGCCGTTTCCGTCTGGGGTGCCGCTTTCCGCATCGTCAAGACACACGCGTCCGTCCAGCCACAATTCATAAAGACGCTGCGTCAATGATCGGATCGGACGTCCTTCGAGGGAACTCCTCGACTTGACCCGCCGGTAAAGCGCATCGGGAATTTCCAGCGTTGTTTTCATACGGAAGACAGTCTCCCATATTCCCATATTCCCGTCAACCGTGTTGGTGCGCCTACGCCGCCGCGCAGATTAGTGGGCCCGTTGTGCACAGGACGCTGACAGGCGACCCGCGACAGGCGGCTACCTCCTAATTCCTGGCTTGTAACCTCTGTTCTCTGTGGTTCAGATATTATTCACCGTTCCGCGAACACCCACTCTGGCATGGCGAGCAGCCCGATGCCCGGACGCGGGGCGGCGGGCGGCACCCAGAAATTCTTGGGCCAGACACCTGCCGGGTCCTTACAGTCGCCGAACAGCGGCGCCACCGAGGTCGCAACGGTGATAACCAGATCACACCTGCCGCCGCGCAGACTTTCCGGCACGCGCCATTCGAACGGCGCCCAAGCGCGTTCACCGATCAATTGTCCGCCCAAGGTTACCCCTGTGTAAAGTCCACCAGTCTCCAGTCTGATCAAAAGTTCGCCTGCATGTTGTGGCACATCCACCTCTGTCCGGAAGGTCAGACTTCCAGCATACCCCGCCAGGCCGTAGCGCCACAAGGGCGCAGGTGCCACCTTTTGCGGAATGGCCACGGCCTGACCTTCTTTGACCGCAAAGGCGCCAGTGACGAACGCTACAGGCAGAAAGTAATTGTTGTCCTTGCCGCCTGCCTTTATGGAAAAAACATGTTCGCCCTTTTCCAGACAGATGGGGGCGGTTTGACGATACAGGCCGTTCAGACCCTGCCGCAGCGTGTCGCACGGCAGATCCGCGATCAGAGGTTTGCCGTCGAGTGTCAGCGAGTAAGGCTTTGGGAAATTGCGCATGGCGATACGGGCTTCGGCGACCGGATGTTCGACAGTCAGGCGCGCCACGCCGTTGGAGTTGAACACGAGCCGGTGCGTGTTGAGATTCCCGAGCGTCAGGCTGAACGCCTCCTGACCAGCCTCAAGGATCGGCTTGACGCGGACGCCGTTTTTGTTGACGAGCGCCGGATCGGCCAGTCTGCGGTCAATATCATGCGCGGGGTTTTGTCCGTCCCAGACGAAAACACCCTGCGCGGGCAGATCAAAGATAATGGGGTCAGCGCCCCGCCGCATCAGGCGCAATCCCGGCTGCGCCTGTTTGCCGAGCGCCAGCGTCACCACGCTGTTGTCCAGATAGTGGCGCACCAGCACGCTGTCGGACATTTTGCCTTCCGCTGTCTCGACCCACACTTCCGTCGGACGCTGTGAGCGCATGAAGGCCACCAGTTCGTCCAGCTTCTCAAACGTGCGGCCGGAGCGGTCTTCGCGGATGTTTTTGCCTTTGAAAGAGATGACAACGGGTTTGTCGCAAGCCTCATCTTCCTCATAAAGATCATAAGTGATTTGCTCTATGGCGAGGCGGCGCAAGGTCCCGTTCAGCAGCGGGTGCGGCTGGTTCCTGGCGCTGAGTCGGGCGGCCTCGGACTGGGGGTAGCGCACGGCCACGTCGCAGCGCACGGGTTTGGTGGCGTACGAGGCCGCCTGGATCGCGTCCTCCGAGAGCAGACGGAAAGCCGGGAACCAAGGCTGCATGCGCGTGAACGGGTTGAAATACCCGTGTTTCTCGAAATTACCGCGCGCGTCCAGCGGCGCGACGGCCAGCACATAGCGGTCAATTTTATGCATGGCGCTCAGCCAGATCATCTGGCGGTGTGTGGCGTGGGTCATGTCCGCCGGGCCGAGCGCGAAAAGCTCAACCATCCCGCCGTTGCCGCGGCGGCCGGCGGCGTGTTGCGCCACCGCGTATGTGATCCACTCGATGTGTTGTGTGGCAAAGCGCGTGCCGATCTCGTCCATGCCCGGCAGGCTCAAGCCCTTCAAGGCATGCAACGGTTTGCCGTTATAACGCGCGGAATCGGAGGTGTTCTGCTCCGCGATCATGTGTCCGGTGGAGAGAATGCCCATGCGGTCACACCATGCGCGGATCGGATCGAAAAAGGCTTGGCGGAAACGCTTGCCCAGCAGGTCGCAGTAAACAGCCCACACCTTGTCCTTGGCGTTGTCCGCCAGATAGGCCTCGACATCCGCTCGCAAATCACGTCCGGTGGCGGCCTTGTACTCTTCCTCGACGCCGTCATAATACCGGAAGCGCACGGAAGGCGTGCCGTCGAAACGGATCGGCACGCCGTGCGCGGGCTCGTCAGTGAAGATGCCGACGATGGTAGAGCCCATGTATTTCTTCAGGCGCTCTTCGTAGCGCGTGTGCGTCAGTTCGATGAAACGTTGCATGGCCTTGAAACTGTAGTTGTCGGCCCAGCCCGGCGCAGAATGAAGTTTCCAGCGGCATGCGCCGTCGGCCTGCTTATAGACCGCGAACTCCTTGCATTCAAAATCCGGATTTTCCGCAGGCACGCGTCCCTTGCAGGAGCCGCTCGGCCAGTTGTACTCGTCGTACAGCCAGATCTTCATGCCGAGCCGCTGCGCGTGCCGGCAGAACCACTCGCAGAGCTGCAGCCACTCCTCGCTCATATACTCGGTTTCAAGACCGCTGCGCGGATAGATCAGGTATTGGTCAATGCCAACCGACTTGTAGGCCTCCAAGGTTTCCCGCACGGTGTTCTCGTCCGGTCTCCCGGTGATCGCGCCCATGGGAATGAGCGGCGCGGGCGGGGCTTCAGCCCGCACCGCACCGTTTAGCGCCATCGCCAATAAACCCGTCAGCATCAAGCATTTCATTGAGGCAGTGTCCTCTTTCGAGCTTTAATTATCAAGTACCTTTACCCGGTAAAAGGCCGGGGACGAAACAGGCGACATCTCTTCGGACCAGACATTCACGGTTTCCGGCGCGACTGCGCGAGGCACCGACGGGTCGACGGTCGTCCAGCCGGAAGAGAGGGCGTTGGTCGAACGCTCCACGGCGAATGGTGCCGGACTGCCGGAGTCATTGCCCGTGAAACGCAGATAGAAACGGCCGTTCTCGCTCCAGCAGTCGATGATTCGAAACAGGCTCTCAGCATCCGTCGGATCTGTGCCGGCCGCGTATTCTCCCGCTGCGTCAAAACCGTCACCGTCATTATCGATTTCCGGGGATCGCGCCACTCCCCATTGATCAAACCACGTAAAGGGAACGCCGTTGGTCGAGGTCGCGCCGGTGTGCGCGAAAGCAGTCGATGTCTGAACCGAGAGGTCGTCGAACACGCCCCGCCCCTCCAGTGCTACGCCGGAAATCCGTTTGGCCCCGCCGCCGCCGCGCCCCGGGCTGTTGGCGCACATGTACCAGGTGCCTCCGGCCGTCAGATCGTCCGGTGCCTTGAACGCCTGTGCGGACGGACAGAGCGAACCGTTGACCCGCGGACGGAAAAAGGTGTCGTCTAACGGACTGGTGGCGTAATCCACCGTCACGCTGAGCCTGACCCACTGATCTTCCGGAACAGGCGGCATGCCGAGATCCGTCCATGCTTGTGTCCACCCGGATGCCGTCTGGCACAGGTGCCAGACATGCAGCGCACCGTTGGAATTGACCGCAAACGCGAATTGCGTGTCACTTGGAACCACCGGCAGATCCACGCTGCGGGAGGCCAGCACCATCAGGTCGAGATTGACACCCTGCCCGTCCGTCCCCCGCACCCCGTGATCCATCAGATCGGACACGTTCAAAACCTGCACATGGTTCTCGGACGGCAGCGGATATCCGGGCGGCGTCTGCGCGAGATAGTTCAAAGAGGTCACCACGCCCGCGCAGGCATACCCCGCCCAGCCGTTGAAACCGCCCAGCGACAGGCCGGGCGCGTAGGCTTCGAACGAGTCCGTCACGGGCAGATCTTCAGGGTGCGGGCCGACCGTCAGCGTCACCGCCACGGCCTGAGGAGAGTTGGTCGCGCCGGCTCCGGCCACGGTGATCGTCGCGGTGTAAACGCCTGTTGTCAGGTTCCCGCAGGAGTAGTTGACCAGAATCTCTGTCGGCAACCCGTTTGAGCAGAGGCCTGAGACAGGCGAGACGGAGAGCCATTCTGCGTCATCCGAAACCGTAAAATCCATGGGGTTCTTAAACGCATTCTTCACAGTGAACTGCTGTGCGGGAGCGTCCGTGCCGCGCACGGCGAACGGGGTCAGGATTTCAGGGTCTACCACCATCTGCTGCGGCTGTGTGACCGCGACCGTCTGGTTCAGCGCGACATCCGGCACGAGCTGCGTTTCGCCGCCCGGCCAAAAAATTTCCAGCGCCACCGGTGCCGTGCGCGTGCCCATGCCGAAGTGCAGCGTCCATTCATTCTGACTGCCTTTGCCTGTGCCGCCCTCCACCTGCCGCGTCTGGATCACGCCGCCGCCCATGTCGATCCGCACTTGCGCACCGATGGCCGGACGGTTAACCGTGACGCCGTTCGCCTCGAGTTTCACGCGCAGCCAGTTCTTGCCTGTGCCCTGATTGATGAAGATGCGCCCGTCGCTGGTCAGATCCAGATCGCCGTCGTTGTCGAAATCAGCCCAGGCCGCGGCGTAGCTGTCAACCAGATCGCCCAATCCGGCCGCATCCGTCACATCGGTAAAGATCCAGTTCCCGTCGTTGCGCCACAAGCGGGTGTGGTCACCGTCATACACCGTCGTGAACAGCAGGTCGAGATCGCCGTCGTTGTCATAGTCGCCGAACGCCGCCGAGGCGTATGACTCCTGCCAGTCGGCGCCGTCGATCGTGTCCTTCAACTGGAAATGGAACGAGCCGGCCGAGCCCAGGTTGCGCATGAACTTGGGCCGGTCTTGCGACAGATCCGCATGGCTGAAATTCGCCACAAAGAGGTCGATATAGCCGTCATTGTCCAGATCGCCCCACGCGGAGCCGATCGTGTGGCCGCGGTCATACTGCGTCGTGCCGTCGCCGGCCACACCGAAGGCCGCCGCCACATCCGTAAAGGCCCCCGCGCCATTGTTGCGCAGAAGCTGGTTCGGGCGCAGCCGGTAGCAGGAGACGTACAGGTCGAGGTCGCCATCACGGTCAAAGTCGCAAGCGCTGACGCCGCGCGCGCGGTTGTCGATGGAGTTCGGCATCTCTTGCAGGCTGAAAGAGACGCCGCCGTTGTTTTTCAGGAGCACATCGACATAGCCGGTCACATTGGTGTAGGCGAACTCATATCCTGTGGCATAGATGTCCAGGAACCCGTCGTTGTCAAAATCGCCCCAGCAGGCCCCGTCACACCCGGTCACACGTTCAGGCATGACGCTGTCGCCGTGGAACGACGTGAAATTCACGCCGCCGTTGTTGCGGTAGAGATAACCGCGGTTCTCCCAGACATAGAGATCCGCAAACCCGTCGTTGTTGTAATCGCCCCAGACGCCGTTGCCCATGAACCCGTTGCGGTAGGTCAGCGACATCGCGAGACGGTTCGTGTAGAAATAATGGGAATCCAGCAGATCGGGATAGCCGTCGTTGTTGTAATCGCACCAGGCGGCCGTGCCGTAGTTGTTACGGAACGTGCCCTGCCCCAAGGCGGCCGTTTGATCAACAAAGGTCACCTCGGCAAACGCCTGCATGGCCGACAGCAACGCGGCTGTCCCGATCGCGTGGAGTTGTGTGTTATTCATTTCAATACACGCGGATCAACGTCCCTTTGGGCATGGCGTAGAGCTGCCCGGTCCCCATGATCACGTCAGGGTGCGTGGAACTGTCGATCACGCCGGTCAGGCTCACGCCATTGTAGCGTAACGTGTCGACGCGCTGCTCGCCGCTGAAGTTCAGCAGCACACGCGCGCCGTCGCTGATCTCCAGCGCGGAGCCTTTGGCGAAGGGCGTCCACGCCGTGTCCGCGTCAACCGCCATGATCGAAATGTCGTCAATCAGCGACGTGCGGTCGACCGTGGACTGTCCGTCAAAGCTGAGCACGTAAGCGCCCGCCTCGGGGACTGTGAACAGATACTCGTGCCTGCGGAATGCCTCGTCATACGTCGTGACATAACCCAGTGTGTTGGTGACACCGTTGCGAGCCAGCCAAATTCTGATCGGGTTCCGTCCCCTCGTCTCGGCATACGTGTCCGGATTCCGCTGAATCCGGGAGATCGCGTGCATGGCCAGCCGATAGGTGCCGGGCTGGGCAAAGGTGACGGTTTGCCGGGCGTATCCCACAGAAGCGATACGGCAACGCCCGACCCCGTCAAACAGCGTGATGCCGAAGGCGTACCCGTAGTTGTTTTGCTCTTCATACGTCGTGGCGTAAACGATGGGTTCCGTGCCGGCCGGAATATAGACCTCCCACCCGTTGGTGGTCCAGCCCGGCGTGCCGCCCTGTTCGAAGCTGCCGTTCTGGATCAGGCTGTCCGGATTGTCGGCACGGCATACGCGCAGGTCGTCGATCAGCATCAGGCACTTTCCGGCGGTTCCCTGAAGCGTCAACGCCAGCGGCTGTCCGGCCGGCGCAGTGAAGGGGCCGACAATGATGTCCTGAAACACATCCCTGTAGGTTGACACGGTTTGCGTCACACAGCCGTCGACCGTCACAGTCAGCTCGGAGGCGCCACTCCAATCCGAAGGTCCGAAGCGTGTGCGGCAGGCCCGCAGCGCGAGGGTATACTCGCCCGCCGCCGGGAAGGTGACAGTTGTCGCGGCCGTGCCGTCGCCGTACACATAGAGATTGCGGCGTCCGGCTTCCTGCAGATTGTTTGACGACGAACCTAGGATGATGCGAGGTGTGGAGGCGTCATAGGTCGTCAGCAGCGTACCGGCGGAACAGACGCTGGCCGAACCGCCGCTGCCGGCGTTGCCGAACGTCCATCCCGGCGCGGCGGTGTGGGCCATGAGCTTGGCGTCGCCGGTCACGCACTCGAAACAGGCGTTGGAGATCACGTTCTCCGACAGCTCGCGGCTCACGAGATCCAGACGGAAGTCGTCCAGCGCCGATGCGTAGTCCGATGGCCCTGAAACGGTCGTGAGCGTCAGCGTGTGCTCGCCCGCCGGCAGGT
>JAKQQT010000163.1 GCA_029564025.1 Armatimonadota bacterium
GTCGGTACCCCAGCTTGCGATATTGTGAAAAAGTAAATTGTAAATGTTCCATCATTCACATAAAGGTGCAATAACATGAAGCGGAAAAAAACGGCGGACAAACGGCGGCAGGAAATCATAACCGAAAAACGCAAGGCGGCCAGAACTCAGACCCGCCCCGAGATCGAGATGCTGGCCGTTGACCGGCTGGTGCCCTATGCAAAGAACGCAAAGAAGCACGACGACCGGCAGGTCGCCGCCATTGCCGGAAGCATTCGAGAGTTCGGCTTTACGAACCCGATTCTGATCGACGGGCAGGACGGAATCATCGCGGGGCACGGCCGGGTGCTGGCGGCCATGAAGCTCGGCATGGCGGAAGTGCCGTGCATCCGTCTTTCGCACCTTGACGAGAACCAGCGCCGGGCCTACATCTTGGCCGACAACCGGCTGGCGGAACTCGGCGGAGGGTGGGACTTGGATATGCTGGCGGCGGAGGTGGAGTCGATTGATTGGGAGGAGTTGGAATCGTTCGGGCTGGATGACATGGACCTTGGCGAGATTCTGGCGGAGGCAGAGCGGGGCTCGGAAGGCGATGCCGACGCGGAGGCGCAGGTGGACCGCGCCGAGGAGCTAAACCGGACGTGGGGCGTAAAGGCTGGCGACCTGTGGCTGGTGGGCGAGCATCGGCTGGTGTGCGGGGATTCGACGAAGGCGGAGGATGTGGCGAAGGCAATGGGGGGGGGCAACGCCGATTTGTGTTTCACATCGCCGCCATACGGACAGCAACGAGACTACACGGAAGAGTCGGACTGTTCGGACTGGGACAAGCTCATGCGCGGGGTGTTTTCAAATCTTCCAATGGCGCAAGATGGGCAAGTGCTCGTCAATCTCGGCATGATTCACAGAGAGAACGAGTGGGTTCCATATTGGGATAATTGGATTTCATGGATGCGGGAAAATGGGTGGCGGAGATTCGGTCTTTATGTGTGGGACCAGATGCACGGGTTGCGCGGAGACTGGGCGGGCAGATGCGCTCCATCGCACGAGTTTATTTTCCACTTCAACAAGAAATCGAAGAAACCTAAAAAGTGGATTGAATCAAAACATTCAGGAGAACGGGGCGGAGGATTGCGAAACACAGACGGCTCAATCGGCGACGTGACTTCCGATGAAATTCAGCCGTTCAAACTTCCTGATAGCGTTTGGCGAATACAACGGCAGAAAGGCGGAATTGACGGACACCCTGCTCCGTTCTCCGTTCCGCTTGTCACGTTTGCTATGCAGTCATGGCCGGGGCTTGCGTATGAACCCTTCCTCGGCAGCGGCACGACGATGGTCGCCGCGCAGAACCTCGGCAGGCGCGTGTTTGGTTTGGAAATCTCCCCCGCCTACTGCGCCGTGATCCTCCAGCGCATGTCCGACGCGTTCCCCGGAATCGAGATTCGGAAGGCGGATGCGTAGCCCATGCCCTCAGCTACCCAACCCGCAACCGCCGACAGCGTAAAACGCGCCGTCCTTGCCGACGCCAAGCGGCAGCGGTACATCGAGGCCGGGCGCAAGGTTGCGCGTGTCCAGCAGCACGAAGACCCCCCACCCGCCGTCTGCCGCAAGCGCAAGCGGCTGGAAAAGGACTTCCCTGCATGGCTCCGGTTCCACGGCGGGGAGGCGTTCGCGGACAAGTGGAGTCCTGACCATCTCGCTGTCCTCGCCAAGATCAAGGAGGCGATAGACAAGGGCGGGCACTTTGCGCTGGCGATGCCTCGGGGCCACGGCAAGACGACGATCCTCAAATGG
>JAKQQT010000168.1 GCA_029564025.1 Armatimonadota bacterium
TGTAACCTGTAATCAGCAACCTGTAACCCGAAACCAGGAACCTGTAACCCGAAACCAGAAGGCCGGGCGGCGCGGATGCGGGCTTTGCCTGTTGTCCGGCGGCTTGGACAGCAGGCTTGCGGTGTGTGTGCTGCGTGAGCAGGGGCTGGACGTGGAGGGGGTGGTCTTCGCCAGTCCCTTCTTCAAGCTGGATACGGCGCGTGAAGCGGCACGTCAGTTGAACGTGCCGTTACAGGTGGTGGATTTCACGCGCGACATTCTTGAACTGGTGGATCATCCGCCGCATGGTTTTGGCGGTGCGCTCAACCCGTGCATCGATTGTCACGCGCGCATGATCCGGCGTGCGGGTGAGCTGATGATACAGAGAGGATTCGATTTTGTGGCGACGGGCGAGGTGCTGAACCAGCGGCCGATGTCGCAGAATCGGCGTTCTTTGGCGATTGTGGAGCAGGATGCCGCGTTGGGCGGGAGACTGCTCCGCCCTTTGAGTGCGTTGCTGCTTGAGCCTACCGTCCCTGAATTGGAAGGCGTCGTGGATCGCAGTCGATTGCTGGGGCTGAGCGGCCGGTCGCGCAAACCGCAGCGCGAACTGGCTGAGCGCTACGGGCTGACCGAATATCCGACGCCGGCCGGCGGCTGCCTGTTGACCGAAAAAGGCTTTTGCCGCAAACTGTCAGACCTGCGAGCGCACGAGGGATTTGGCGAGGAGCGTTTGGTCTGGCTGCTGCTGCGCGGGCGCCACTTCCGGCTCCCGGGGGGCGTCAAGTGTGTGGTGGGTCGGGATGCGGCGGACAATGCGACGCTCAAATCCCAGCGCACGGCGACGGACGTGTTGCTTCACACGGTGGATGTTCCCGGCCCGACAGTCTTGGTGCCCGGCGGGGGGGACGACGCGAATGTGTCCCTGGCGGCCTGTATTTGCGCCGCGTACGCCGATCATGGTACGCGCGAAACCGTCACGGTCAGGATCATTCAAGGCGACACAATCGAAGAGCGCCGCATCGCTCCGCTGGCCAGGGAGCAGGCGCAGACGTGGATGCTGTAGGCGGCGGCCTCAGCCGCCCGATCCGGCTCCGCCTCCGGCGAACAACTGCACTAAGAGATAGGCGATAACCAACACCAGCACGACGATCACTGCCACCCAAATCTTGTTGCTGTTGGATTTTTTGCCGAATTCTTTGGGGGTTTCGAGCGTGCGTTTCGGTTGAATGATAATGGTCGTTCGCGGCACGGCAAGGGGCTCGGCTTTTTCCGACTGCGGCACGTCGTCTCCTTCAAGCATCATCGGCACCTCGCCGATCAGGATGATGTCGTTGCGGGAGAGCGTAATTTCTTTGATCGTGACGTTGTTGACTTTCGTTCCGTTCGTGGAGCCCAGATCACGGATCACGAATCCGGCGTCATTCTTCTCGATCTCACAGTGTGTACCTGAAATCGAACCGTCTTGCACGACCCAGTCGTTCCCATCGCGACGGCCGATACGCGTCAAAGGTTGTTCTAACGTGAAGCGCTGACCCTTCAGAGAACCATCCAAAACTGTCAAACATGCCATAGCAAAACACCTTAACTAGTGATATACGGGTTACTAGCTTAGACACCTCTGGCGTACAAGTCAATGCGCTTTAAGCACGCCGCCCCCCAAAAAACCTTAGTAAGAACCTGCATATCCCATTTGCTGAAGCAACCAGAAATTCTTCATCCAGTCCTTTTCGATTTTGACCCAAAGCTCGAGCGTCACTTTCACGCCGAACAGGTCTGAAAGTTCCGGCTCCGCGCATTGCCGGACATACTTGAGATTGCGGCCCTTGGGTCCGATCACAATACCCTTTTGAGACGGACGCGCCACGTAAAGCGTGACGGATACAGTCCATGCCTTGGGCGTTTCCTCGATCTGCTCGACCTTGACGCCCAATTCATGCGGCAGTTCCTCGCGAAGTCGGGCGAGAAATTTTTCGCGGACCACATCGGCAATGGCAAGTTTGCGAGGGTAGTCGGTCACCACGTCTTCCGGAAAGAGATAGGAGTCCGAAGGGCGGGCCAAGGCATACAAATGATCGACGAGTTCCACCGCGCCGGCCGGATGCACCGCAGATGTCTGCACCCAAAACACCTCGCGCGTGTGCTGCTTTTCAGCTTGGATGGCCTGCCACATGTCATGGAAGGCTTCATCGTAAAAGGGCGCCTGGTCATTCTTGTTCAACGCAAAGACAACCGGTTGCTCGGCAAACAGGGCACGCCGCATCCAACCGTCGTCTTCCAAATGCGGCCGGCAACCACCGTCAAAGACCACGAGCAGGACGTCGACACCCGCCGAGGCTTGCCGCGCCATGCGGTTCATCAGCGTGCCCAGCGTGCTTTGGGATTTATGCAAACCCGGGGTGTCCAGGAAAACGAGTTGCCCGCGATCCTCCGTCAGAATGCCGCGGATGGTGTTGCGCGTGGTCTGGACCACGGGGCTGACAATGCTGACTTTTTCGCCGACCATGCGGTTGAGCAGGGTCGATTTGCCGGAGTTCGTCCTGCCGACAATGCCGATGACAGCGCAACGCCGAGGCGGTCGGGTGGGGGTCTCGTTCATGGCACGGTCTCGCCGTTGCGGCCGAAGCCGTTGCATTCCCCGCCGAAATAGAGCAGTTGGCCGGTGGCGTCCATCACGGCGCGCCAGAGGTCGCTGTTGAGGTTCACCTTTTGGCGCTCGATGGTGGCCAGCCGGATGGGAACAAGCGTATACCAGTCGTCTTGGTTGCCCACCACGCAGTCGGTGCGTCCCGCCATTGCGGCATGCACGGCGTTACGCGCCAGCATATAGCAACGGATCGCGTCCGTCCCTTTGGCCGGCACGCTTCGGATGGTGTAGCTCGGATCGAAATATTTGACTGACGCCTCGCGCTTGCATGTTTTGAAATGCTGTGTGATGCGCTGCCTCAGGTACTCGCCGACGTCCTTTTTCAGGACGTTGCCCGAGGCGTCCCTGCGCTCCGGCTCGGCGGCGATGTGGCGCTGCCCCGCGCCTTCCGCAACCACGATCACCGCATGGTCCTTGAAACGGTCGAAACGATAGGAGAGCGCCGCGAGCAGACCGTGCGGGCCGTCCATCTCGAAATCCAGTTCGGGCACCAGGCAGAAGTTCACGACCGGGTTGGCCAGCGTGGCGTAGGCCGCGATGAAGCCCGAATCCCGTCCCATCAGGCGCACAAGCCCGATGCCATTGAAGGTGCCCTTGGCTTCGGTATGGGCCGCCTGAATGATCTGCGTCGCCTCAGCGACCGCCGTCTCAAAGCCGAAGCTGCGCCCCACGAAATGCAGGTCATTATCAATCGTTTTGGGGATGCCGATCACGCTGATGGAGAGCTTGCGCCGGCGGCACTCTTCGGAAATGTCGTGCGCGCAACGCAGCGAACCATCGCCTCCGATGCAGAACAAGATATTGATGTTCATGCGCGCCAGGGTGTCCACAATCTCACCCGTGTCTTGCTGGCCGCGCGAAGAACCGAGCATCGTACCGCCGTGCTCGTGGATCGTGTCGACCGTATCAGTATCCAGCATGATCGGATTGTAGCCGAAACGAGGAATCAACCCGGCATAACCGTAACGGATGCCGTAGATCGTCTTGATGCCGTAATCGAACATCAGGATCTCGACCAACCCCTTGATGACGTGATTCAGGCCGGGGCAAAGGCCGCCGGCGGTCACGATTCCAACCCGGCTCCACGAGGGATCGTGGAAAATCTTCTGGTGGGGGCCGGCCCGCTCAAAGGACGGGGTGATTCCCAGATGCCGGGTCGCGTCGTGCAGCAGTTTGACGTTCTCGGTGATGAGGATACGCTCGTCGGGATCGATGAACTCCCGGTTCCGGATCGGGGAGTCGATCTTGCATTCACCCAACGTTTCCACATCCAGAGTATAGTCATGGGGGCTGGCCACAATTTTCTCAATCAACGTCATACGCGGTTCTTTGCTCCTGTGTCTTTTTAAAATAGCAAAATTTCTATGTGATGGTCAATTGACACCGGGCCGATAATTTGGTTAACTTTCAAGACTTTTTTGACGTATTGGACCATAGCTCAGTCGGTAGAGCACGACACTTTTAATGTTGGGGTCGTGGGTTCGAATCCCACTGGTCCAACCATCTCAGGTTGGAGAAAAAGCCGCTAAAACCAAGGGTTTCAGCGGTTTTTTGTTTTTTTCTACTATGGCTGTAATATGGCCGTAAACGTCCGGGGCGCGGCACATGTTACGTGTTGGCGCAGAAGGCGAAGTGAGGGGCGGCCTTACTTGAACACGCGCCCCGCCTTTGGTACTCTCCAGCAAGATAAGTTGCTCGGCCATTTACGCGCCGGCCGTTGTCCGGGCCGGCGGGGCAGGTCGATTAAGGGGTAACGCGGTGCAATTGGGGTGGAACGAGATCAAACAGCGGGCGGTCCAGTTCTCGCGGGAATGGGCCGGGGAGACCCGCGAGGAGGCTGAGGCCAAGTCCTTCTGGGACGCGTTCTTTAACGTGTTCGGCATCCCGCGCCGCAGCGTCGCCACCTTCGAAGAGCCGGTCCGCAAGCTGGGCGGCCAGTACGGCTATATCGACCTGTTCTGGAAGGGACGTCTCTTGGTTGAGCATAAGAGCCAGGGCAAGAGCCTGGACCGCGCCGAGTCGCAGGCGTTCGAGTACCTGCAGTCGCTGGCGACCGAAGGCCGCCACGACGAGATCCCGCGCTACGTGATCGTCACAGACTTCGACCGCCTCGCGCTCTACGACCTGGAGCCGGAGGACGTGCGCGACCTGCCGCTGTTCTGCGGGCTGCACGTCCAACGCGTCGAGATCCGCGTCAAAGACCTCCACCGCCACGTCCGGCTGTTCGGGTTTATCCCCGGCTACAAGGTCCGCACGTTCGACCAGGAAGACCCGATCAACATCAAGGCGGCCGAGGTCATGGGGCGGCTTCACGACGCCATGGCGGCGGGCGGCTACACCGGCCACGCGCTGGAGCGCTTCCTTGTGCGCGTCCTCTTCTGCCTCTTCTCCGAAGACACCGGCATTTTCGATCCGAACGCCTTCACCGAGTACATCGAGAACCAGACGCGCCCGGACGGCTCCGACCTCGGCATGAACCTCGCCCGGCTCTTCCAGGTGCTGGACACGCCGCGTGAGCAGCGCCAGAAGAACCTCGACGAACGCCTGCTGGGCATGCCCTACGTGAACGGCGGCCTCTTCTCCGAGACGCTGCCGCTGGCCGATATGAATGCGGAAATGCGCGACGCGCTCGTCCGCTGCACCGGCTTCGACTGGAGCCGGATATCGCCCGCCGTGTTCGGCTCGCTCTTCCAGTCGATCATGCAGCCCGAGGAGCGCCGCCAGATCGGGGCGCACTACACCTCGGAACGCGACATCCTCAAGCTGGTCCACGCGCTCTTTCTGGATGACCTGCGGGCGGAGTTCGAAACGCTCAAACACGACCGCCGCAAGCTGCCGGCGTTTCACCAGAAGCTGGGCACGCTCAAGTTCTTCGACCCCGCCTGCGGCTGCGGCAACTTCCTGGTCATCACCTACCGCGAGCTGCGCCTGTTGGAACTGGAGGTGCTCGACGCGCTCGGGTATGGCGGGCAGGCCGTGACCGACATCTCGCTGCTCGTGCGCGTGGACGTGGACCAGATGTTCGGCATCGAGATCGAGGAGTGGCCGGCCCGTATCGCCGAGACGGCGCTGTGGCTGATGGACCACCAGATGAACCTGCTGCTGGCCGAAAAGTTCGGCCAATACTTCGTGCGCCTGCCGCTCAAGAAATCCGCCCGCATCGTCAACGACAACGCCCTGCGCCTGAACTGGCGCTGTGTCATCAATCCCGCCGAGTGCTCTTACATTCTGGGCAATCCGCCATTCGTGGGCGCGAAGTTCCAAGACGACGAACAGCGCAAGGACATGGCGGCCGTGGCGGGCGCCGTGAAGAACTACGGCCTGCTGGACTATGTGACCGCCTGGTACTTCAAGGCCGCCGACTTCATCAAAGACACGCCCGTGCGGGTCGGCTTCGTCTCGACCAACTCCATCACGCAGGGCGAGCAGGTCGGCGTGCTGTGGAACGCGCTCTTCGCCCAGGGTATGAAGATCATTTTCGGGCACCGCACATTCCCGTGGCAAAGCGAGGCGCGGGGCAAGGCCCACGTGCATGTGGTCATGATCGGCTTTGCGCAATCGTTTAACGGGACCAAGCGCATTTACGAAGAGGCCGACGGCGTCACGACCGTGACGGCCGCCAAGAATATCAGCCCGTACCTGATCGAAGGTTCTGATACCGCCATTCTGAACCGCTCCACGCCGCTCTGCGGCGTGCCCGCGATCGGCATCGGCAACAAGCCTATCGACGGCGGCAACTACCTGTTCACGCCGGAAGAGAAAACCGCCTTCCTTGCGGCCGAGCCCGCGGCCGAGCCGTACTTCCGGCGCTGGCTGGGTTCCGAGGAGTTCATCAACGGCATCGAGCGCTGGTGCCTGCTGCTCAAAGACTGCCCGCCCGACCAGTTGCGCCGCATGCCCGAGGCGGTCAAGCGCGTCGAGGCCGTCCGCAAGGTGAGGCAGGAAAGCAAGAGCCTGCCCACAAAGAAGCTGGCTGCCACGCCGACGCGCTTTCACGTAGAGAATTTCCCGACCACACCTTTTTTGGTTATTCCGGAAGTAAGTTCGGAACGCCGGCAATACATACCGATGGCCTTTATGTCTCCGGAAGAAGCGGTCTGCAGCAACAAGGTGCGGCTTTTGCCGTCGGCCACTCTCTACCACTTCGGCGTCTTGACCTCGGCGATGCACATGGACTGGATGCGCCATGTCACTGGTAGACTGAAATCCGATTATCAGTATTCGGTCAAGCTGGTCTACAACAATTTCCCGTGGCCGACAGAGGTCGCCGATAAGAAGAAGGCGGCGGTGGAAGCGGCGGCGCAAGCCGTGTTGGACGTGCGGGCCAAATACACGACGTCGACGCTGGCCGATCTCTATGACCCGACAACCATGCCGCCGGATCTCGTGAAGGCGCATGCCGATCTCGACCGCGCGGTGGACCGCTGCTACCGCGCCGCGCCCTTCACGTCCGACCGCCAGCGTGTGGAGTTCCTCTTCGCGCTCTACGAGTCCATCGCCGCACCGCTGTTGCCGGCGGAGAAGAAGGGGAAGAGGCGGTGAAAGTGTTATGCCCACACGACCGGACATACTGATTCAGAAGTTCTTGCGGGATGAGCGTATTGTCACCGTTGAAGAACGCTCCGGATCTGACCGTGAGAAAGGGCAATCGATCATTGAGTTTTTTGGGAGCTGGGCCTTCCCGGAACCGGAATGTTATCGGCATCTCGCTTGCGATCCAGCCTACAACGAGTCGTTAATGGCAAGGGGCGGGTATTTGATCGGAGCCGTTGATGTCGGAGCCTCCCGCGATTTTGACGACCGGCTAAGCGAGTTCTGCGACTATTGTGGCGGCGGTATGAGACGTGAGAACCAGCATCCTCAGGACGCCAGGCTCACGCCGAAGGCCACAAACGCGGAGTTGACAAGCATCGGCTTCGAGCTGATCTGCGAGCTGGCCGCGACCTGCAACCGTTCGGTCGAGACGATCACTTTTCATCCGATGGACAAGACACCGCTCCTGGTTTTCAGGATCAAATGGCCCGGCGATCCGGAAGGGCTGCCGGGGTTCAGTTGCGGGAACCCGCTTTGCGAGTCGGCTAGATTCATGGCGTGCCGCGGTCTGCAGATTCCTTGTGAAGACCCGGTGACTCCGGCCGATAAGGGACAGGGCCATCTGAAACAGTAACGGGCCAGCCCTTTTGAAGGACTGGCCCGCATCGTCTTTCGGTTCACACCTCGACACGTCACTTTGTGGCTGGCATTGAACACGCCCCGTCGGCACAGGCGAAACCGGTGGCGGCGGGTTCGGCGGTCTTGGCGGTGGCGGGGGTGCCGGCGAGGCCTGCTGCGGAGGCAGCTTGCTTGAGGACCGTCGAGGTGCCGGAGGTGAGCGCGGTCTTGCCGACATCGCCCAGGGTCTCGATGGGCTTGTCGCCCACGATACCGGGGGGGGGAGGCTGTTAGGCTGTAGACTGTAGGCTGTAGGGAGACAGGAGGGGCGCGGGGAGGGGGGATTGGGCTGTCGCGTCGTTTTCAAAAGTGGACGGTTGTAGCGAGCAAAAGTGGACAGTTCCCTTGTCGTCAGCAAGGCGTCTTCAGAAAACGGTCGAAGTTCTCCTTGTCGGTCTCGGTCCAGTTTTCCGGCCGCTCGAACCGCGCGCCGGGCAGCGCGGGGCAAGTTGACCGCCGCAACGCATTTAGCCATGCGCGAAGCTTTCTCATTCTGGCTCCTGACTTCTGGATTCTAACTTCTCCACACTTGAACGTTGAGCGTTCTCATCTCCCTTCCCCGCCGCCGCCATCACCCGCCGCGCGAGTTCCGTATCCAGCGTGTTGAAGATCCACAGGTAAAAGTCGCGCACCGCAGCCGGCCCGAGTGTGAGCGTCATGTTCTCCACGATGGGCGCGAGTTGCCCATGTTGGTGAGCGTAGCCAGCGTCCGGATCTGGTAGCGGCGTGACGGTAAGCATGCCGCCGGTTTAGAAAAGAACGGTTGCGTCCGTCGGTTCACAGCAGACCACTTGCGGATATCGAGCCTGTGCTCGTCCTCCAGCCGTTGGATCATCCCGGAGGGAATCCATTATAAGTGCCAGTCATGGGAACGATATTGTCGGCTTTGCCTATGGGATAGCCGCACGGCTGTGCCGCGAATGATCGAGGGGGTAACTTTCAACGCTCAACTTTCAAGTTATGGACGAGTGTTGAACATGGGATACGCGTGTTTGTTTTCACAATCAACTTGTGAAAAAACGCAATAGGCGATGTTCACTTTTCCTGCGAAAATCAGATCGTTTTGGGTGGGATCGTTCACTGCATGGCTGACTGACATGTTGATCTTGTTAAAGAGGAGGCGAGTATGACACCGATGATGACTCACGCGACCGCCCTGTCGCGGTCCTTGTCCACCCCCCGCTTGTCAACCCCCATGAAGAAAGGCGTGCTGGCGTGTTTCGCGCTGTTGGCTTGTCTTGCATGCCGGGCGGACGTGGGGTCGTCGGCGTACGTGCAGGCGCAACTGGTGGCGCACTGGGACGGCATCGACAACACCATGACGAACGGCGTGCGCTTCCACGATCCCGCAGCCACGAACTGGTGCGACCTCTCCGGACAGGCGAACAACGTGTGGCTGCCGACCTTCGTCTCGGTGGAGAGCAACGCGCTGTATTCAAGCGTCGTGGCCGGCAAAACAACGTCTGCCGAGATCAACAGTTCCAAGACGGGGCTGCGTCCGCAGCTCGACAAGTTGAACGGTCTCAAACACTGGACAAACGACCCGCCGTTCACCGTGGAAGTCGTGATGCAGCGTGTCCGGTGGCGCTACACCGACAACTATGGCAACCTCCAGAACGCCTTCAGCACCCCGCGCGGCACCGCAGGCTACCGCAATAACGTAACGAACGGTTTCTACTTCTTCGGCCCCACGTCCAAGTCGAATCTGAGCCTTATGAACTGGTATCCGGATGCACGGGCCGACGAGATGCACACCGTTTCCGCCGTTTTAGGCAACACCGTGGGCACGGACATCCTCCGGATAGACGGCGTGCAGAACACGATCGACATGAACGGCGGATACAACACACCGTGGTCCACCAACTTCACCTTTTTCGGCAACCTCCGCGCGGACATCCGCGTCCACGCGATCCGCGTCTACAGCCGAATCCTCACTCAATACGAACTGGAGCGCAACGCGCTTCTCGACCGCATCCGTTTCCTCGGGGATACGGATGTCCCGTTCCTCGTGAAGCCCGTGCCGGACCAGTCCTTCGACGGCGTCAACGCCTGCGAGCCAGAACCCGTCGTGGTGGACCCGGCCACCGAGCAGAAGCTCGTGAAGGGAACCGACTACGCGCTTTCCTATACGGCGAACGACCGCGCCGGTTACGCCACCGTCACGGTCACGGGGCTCAACGCCTGGTCCGGTCATGAGGTCACGGTCCCGTTCCTGATCTGCTCGTCGGACGCCTACCGTCTGGTCGAGTACATCCAGTCCACGGGCACCCAGTACATCGATACGGAATACTATCCCAATCCGAACACGCGGATGGAGGCCGATCTCCTCTTCGTAGGGGACACGGGCAACCGTTCCGGGAAGGTGGGGGCGTCGCCTTTCGGTTGCGCGGAAAGCAACGGGCTTGCCAGTTTCTCAATGAATTTCGGCGCAGCAAAGGAACAGGATAACGAACTCTTCACCTGGTTCGAAAAGACATACGACCAAGGCGCAGCCGTCAAGAAACTGGTCATCAACTCGCGCACCGTGCGCAGCACGTTCACTGTGAACGCCGGGACGGGCGCCGCCCAGTACGGCACGGTTACATTGCAGGCCGTGCCTAAGACCACCACGCACTCCGTCAACGCGATGTGCATTTTCGGCGCAGGCGGTGCCGACGGGCTTGTGACGCCGTTCACCGTCTTCGGGATGCGCGTCTTCGGATGGAAGATCTGGGACAACAACACGCTGGTGCGCGACTTC
>JAKQQT010000195.1 GCA_029564025.1 Armatimonadota bacterium
CGCCTGCTGGCTCCGCTCACCATCCTGCTGTTCCTGATGGGCGTGGTGCTGGCCCACCTGGTTCTGCCGATGACGTTCGGGTGGGCGCTCGGGTATATGCCACCGGAAGCGCGCCTTCTGCAGAAGATCACCGATTACGTGGAATTCCTGGCGAAGATGTACCTGGCGTTCGGGATTGCCTTCCAACTGCCGGTGGTGCTGATGTTCCTGGCAAGCGTGGGAATCGTGGATTCAACGCTGATGAAACGGTTCTGGCGCCAGGCCGTGATCATCATCATGCTGATCGCCGCGATCATCACACCCAGCAACGATCCCGTGACGATGATGATCTGCGCCACGCCGATGGCTCTGCTCTATATGCTCAGCATCTTCCTGGTCGGCCGCATGGAACAGCAAGAGGCCGACGAAGACAAAACATAGGCCCCTTTACGCCCCCCAGCGCCGGATAAGCGCCACCGCGTCCGCGATGTCGATCTGGAATGGCGCCCCCTCCGACTCCCTCACCAGGTCGCCGCGTTCCACCTGCTCCGGAGTTCCCGCCGCCAAGCCGGCCGCGATTCTCAAAGACAGGAACACGTCCTCCGCTTCCACGTAGTTGTTGCCGTCCACGTCGCCGATCCTGCTCACCTGCCACGCCTTCAACCGCGTCACGCGCCGGCTTCCGTTGTCGCCGATGATAAGGTCTCCGTTGGGAGCGAAGGCGATACCTTGCGGTTTTGAAAGTGCCGCTCCGGTGTGGTCGCGTGTGTAGGAACGCCAGACCGAGAAGTCCCGGTTCAAGAGGGTAATTGTGTTGGAGGATGTCCGCGACACGGCGATGATACCCTCCGGCGATGCGCAAATGTAGCCAGGAACCGTCATGGATATCCGGTCCTGCACGTTGCCGTACGGATCGAACCGGACGATCTGGCCCGCTCCCGGATCGGTGGTCAGGTACGTGTCGTCGTCCAACTGGATTGTCTTGATGGGCCGCGTCAGCGTATCCGCCCCGAAGACCAGCAGTGTCGACCGGTTGCCGCCGGAAAGCACCTCCACGCGCTTGTTGTTTTTGTCGGTGATGATGTAATCGCCGTAGATGCCCACGGAAAGGCCTTCGGGGATGTTCCAGTTGCCTTCATCCGCCCCGATGTCGCGAAGGACACGGAACACGGCGGTAGCGCCCCACGGGGTGTTGCGACCGTCCGGCATCACTTCCAAAAGACCGCTGACCGGGTGGTCGATGTATCCCACCGGCCCGCCGATGCTGGCAATGTTGCCGTCCGGGGTGACGGCCACGTCCATCGTGCACACGTGATTGTGGACACTGCCAAATGCCGAGATTGGCGAGTAATCCGGCCTCAGCCAGATGGGCTGTTCGCGCGGGTAGTCGCTCGCGATGATCGAGCCGTCCGGTTTGACCGTGATTCCGCGCAGATCGTTGAATATGTACGTACCCGATTCCTTGCAGAACGCGCTTTCGATTCCATTGCGAAGCGACGTGATGGCATACCGCGCCATGGTGCCCGTGTTCAGCGAGGTCGAATAGGTCAGGGTAGTCGGCGGAAGAGACGTCACGACACGCGTCCATTCGTAGAACGGCTCAAGAGCGCGGTAAATGCGGTAACCCGTGATG
>JAKQQT010000177.1 GCA_029564025.1 Armatimonadota bacterium
CAGGAACTGCGAGGGATTGACCGCCAATTCGCCGTGTTCGCCGAGGTTCGGCGTCAGGAACAGGTAGTTCGCGGACGCGGCGGCGGTGTCGGTGTAGTCGAACTCGTCATTGATGACGGAGGCGCCGAGTGAAGGCATCAGGCCCACCGCGCCGTTGACCGGGTTACCCACCCAGTTTTCCGCCATAGGTTGGACGATACCGTCCGATTTGCCGCCAATAAAGTCCGACAGGTTGGTATGCGTGATGGTGCCGGCCATTGCGGACGCGCCCCACCACGCCACCACCAGTGTCACGGCGGCGCTCATGGCTTTTCTGTAGTTCATCTTCGTTTCCTTAACAGGGATGAGTGATGGAATGGGCCCGTGTCGCGGGGGGTGGAATCGACCGCGACGGCGGGTCGCGCCGTGCAGACAAGCCACGTGAATGCACGGCGGTTGTGGAGTTATGCGTTACCAGTATTCGTTAGATGCGACTACCTGCGAGCCCCAGTTCGCCTTGTTGCGTCCGGGCACCACGTAGCCATTCGAGTCCGGGTTGCCAACACCCCAGTAGTCTTTGCCGTCACCCGGTCGTCCGTACACTTCAGGAAGCGTCAGGGAACCGGAGTGTCCGTCGGCAAATGCGATATTCATGCGTTTGTTGTGCGTGAAGAAGACACCGACCGGGCCGGACGAGTAGCCGGCGGTCAGCGTTCCCTTCTTGTCGGTCGTCCAGGAGTAAGTCCACGGTCCCAAATCGGGATTGGCCGTGCGGCACTCGATGATGACCATCAGGCCGGCGGGGTCCTTGACCTTTGTGACCGTGCGAAGCGGGTAGATGGATTCGGTCGGGAAGTAGCCGCCGTTGTAGCCGTAGCACGAGGCGAGCCACTTGCTTTTGTCGAGTTTGTATTCCGTCTGGATGTTGCTTTCATCGCCGATGCGGGCGGCGCCGTAGCGCACGCTTCCGGCGGCCATCACGGCGGGATTGGCGGGGCATACCCACACGTCGTTGCTCGATGTGTATTTTGAGAGCGCCCGTTTCCAGGTATAGGGCGGAACGAGGTTGCCGTTGACCAGGAATCGGTCCGGTGGATAGACGCCTTCGTTGTCATCGGTGTACATCATCAGCGCCTTGCCGATCTGGTTCATGTTGGAGCCGCAGGCCGTCATCCGCGCCCGATCCCGCGCCCTGGCGAACACCGGGAACAGGATGGCGGCGAGTATGGCGATGATTGCGATGACGACCAGCAACTCAATCAAGGTAAAGGCTTTTCGTCTCAATTCAAGTTTTCCTTTCGCTGATCCGGGAGGGCGGTTTGACGTTTGAAATATCCGGGTGGGACGGGCTTTCTCGGGTCGATGCGCGGGCGATGATTCTCGGAGCCGTGCGAACGCAATGGGGCGGATCGCTATAATCCGGTTCCAGTCGGCGCAGGAGAAGCGATACGGCTGTTTTGCAGATTTCCACCAACGGAAGATCCACAGTGGTCAATGGTGTATCAAGCTGGGAAGCCATTGGAACGTCGTCAAAACCGATGACGGCCACGTCCTCCGGAACACGGAGGCCGGCCCGGCGGAGTCCCATCATGGCCCCGATGGCAACAAGATCGTTAAAACAAAGCAGTCCGTCGAGCGTGTCGGAAGTACGGGCGAGGGATTCGGCCGCTTCCCGCGCCCTGCTGACGTCGCCAAGGCGTCCCTCATATGGAAAAACGGCCGGATGGAAGCCGTTCGCGCGGATCGTGTCGCAGAATCTCTGAAGGCGCAGATTGCCGGACCACAGCGCCAGCGATTCGCTGGGGCAGAAGTAAACGACACGGCGTCGGCCGATATCAACAAGGTGCTCGGCGGCCATCTGGGCGCCCAGGCCAAAGTCCGCC
>JAKQQT010000178.1 GCA_029564025.1 Armatimonadota bacterium
CCTTATCCGTCCCTCCCCACATTCTCAAAACCGCACTTCTCTATCTCATTGCCGATTGCATATTGCCTATTGCCAACTGCTCCCCAACTCTCTCCATCCCAACTAACGCCCTATCGAACTAATGCACTTCCCCGCTTCCCCGGCTTATCGCGCTATCCTGCTACTCCGCTACCCTGCTCCTCTCCGACACTGGCAAGCTGCATCAGTTCCGGCAGCACCTCGACCGTTACGCTCACGCCGAGTTCCCACGGCCGCCGCACCAGTTCACGCCGCAAGACTTCCGCACGTCTCTTGCAACCGGAATACACGAAAACCTGGAACCCTTGTCGGGACGTCTGTTTGCGGACCGGATCGCACAGGATGAGAGACCGCACCGCTTCTTGGCACGCGCTCACCGTCTGCTCCGTAGTCCGCTCATGATCCAGGCAGACCATCTCAAGACGCTCTGCGGTCGTCCCGGAATCGAGGCAAAAGGCGTCGTGTTCATGTCCGGCCCCGACGCAGAAGGGGTACTTCTCCTCCAAATCCGCCTTCGTGAGCCTTACACGCCCTTTCCTGAATTCAAAACAGTGCCGGACCAGACACAGTTCCCGTGCGATCTCCTTCGGATTCAGCGGCACATCGACCGCCAACGTACAATCGCCAAAAAGAAACGCGGACTGGGTCGAGAGCCCATAGTAACATCCATGGATGCCCAACGGATGCCGCCTGAGCCAACCGTTCCGGACCAGACGGGCGCACACGAAAGAGACCAGCGAACGGCTCTTGCCCTTAAAGAAAGCATCCTTAAGAGAAGCCAGCGTCGCGATACGGTATCGCGCGAGGTGCCGCAGGATATCGTAATCACGTCTGACGAGTTGCGAAAACTTGACCTTCCCGCGTGAAGTTGACTGTTCCGTCTTCGCAACAGTTTCTCCCCTTGATCCGCCCCGAGTCCCGCACGCGAAGGGCTCCAGCCGCAGGTAGAGCTGAAGCAGTCGGGGAACGACCTCCACCGCCACCCGTACCTTTTCCGGCCACGCCATGGCCCCGACGAGCCGCCTCAGGATTAGCGCACGCTCCTCCGTCCCCGTCAACAAAACCAGGCGGAAGCCGCGCCGACCGACCACGTCGCGGAAGGCCGGGCGCGCCCATTGCGCCTCCCACTCCTTCCGGCACTCCGCAACGAAAGCCTCAAGGTCTCCGCACCGGTCCACCCACACAAGACCAAGTTTCGCAGGCCGGAAACCACCATCCAAAAGAAAACGCCCGCCATCGAGATTGGTTGCACAATATGAAGCATACGATTCCCTCACCTCGTCTCGCGTAAGCCGGTTTCGATCCAGCCCTTCACCGCAACAGTAATTCAACATGCCAACGTCGGCGAGAAGCGCTTCCACTTGTATCGACTTC
>JAKQQT010000729.1 GCA_029564025.1 Armatimonadota bacterium
ATGAGACACGTTCAGCGAAGCAATGGCGCCATTGTCGCGGCAGCTGAGAACGATCAGATCCGGGCTGCCCGATACATCCAGCGCGGCCAGCTGGTTGCGATCGCAATACAAGGTTTTGAGCTTCGGGTTACTCAGGGTCAGCGAGACCAGCTTGCCGTCCGAGCAGTTCAGGAACTCCAGTTCGGCGTTTTGCGACAGATCCAGCTCAGTCAGCTCGCTGAATATGCAAAACAGGCGTTCAAGCTTTGTGTTATTGCTCAAATCCAGCGCTTCCAGGGCGTTTTTCCAGATATCTAGATAGGTAAGCTCCGTGTTCTGCGACACATCCAGAGATTTCAGGCGCTTGTCCGCGACGGAGCTCCAGCACTTCAGGTACTCCAGCTTCCTGTTCTGGGAAAGGTCCAGTGAGGTAAGGCTGTTGTGGCTGCACTCGAGCGTGACAAGATACGGATTGCGCGAGGCGTCGAGCGCGGTAAGGCCGGCCAGCTGGCAATTGAGGCCGGTCACCTTGCCGTAAATCCTGATAACCGGAGAGTTGACGGTTTTAGGATTGCCCAGCTCCTCTCCATCGTCCTTGACTCCGTTGTCGTTTAGGTCGATCCACACGTCGGGCAGGTCGGCCTCGTCCGCCGTGATGCTGAAGTAGATAGCGGAGCCCGGGGCCTTTTCCGTGGTGAGAGACATGAAGGGGATTGCGTCGGGATCGTATACCCAGATGAAGCTGCCTTGGCCGTCGGAATATGTGAGATACCCCGGCTTCGTGGTCGGCGTGACCAGAGCGCCGTCCGATTCGCCGAAGACCATGGGAGTGCTTGCGTGAATCACGCCGTCGACGGTCGCTCTACCCGCGATGTGCGCGTTGATGCCCGCGCCGCCGTAATTGACCGCAATCACATCGCCGTGGACAAACACCTCCGCGCCCTTCGACACGGCGATGCCGTAATACTTGCCCTGCACATCCCCGGTCACGAAAACCAGGCCGGAGGTTTCGGCGGCGACGCCCGTCTCCGCGGCCGCTACGGCGTCGCCGCCGATCTCAACGCTGGCGCCGAACTGCACGCGTACGGCAAAGCCGTAACCGACGTCCGAGATGGTCATCACGTCGCCCCCGACTTCGGCGCTGCTTCCATCCGACGCCGATACGCCCTTCAGGCCGGCATCGACGTCCCCCGATACCGTCACTGCCGCGCCACTGCTCAACAGCAGGCCGGTGCTGTCTTGGGAAGTCGCCCTTACGTTTCCGGTGACGGTAGCTTCCGCGTTCGTGTTGGCCTGGACGCCGGTATTGGTTCCCGTCACCTCGCCCGTTATCTGGACTTTGGAGCTTTCTGTGGCTAGGACAGCGGCGCTATTGCCGGTGACATTGCCCGTCACCATGACGGACGCTGTGTTGCCTGATAGTACACCGACATGCCCGCTGACATTGCCGATCACGGTCACGCTGGAGTCGCCTCCGTACGCATACACTCCCGCGTAAGCGGTCGCGCCGACGTTGCCCGTGATACTGACGGTCGAGCCTTGCGTTGCGTTGATGCCGTACTCCTCGCCCATCGCGTTCAGCGTGCCCAAGCCCGTTGTGGTCAGGCTGCTGCCTTGCGAGATCTCCATCGCGGCTCCGGATGCGGCGTTGATGTTTAGGTCATAGCCGCTTAGGTCGAGCGTTATTCTCTTCGCGCCGTCGATGGCAAGCGTTGAAGCGCGCTCGATTGTCTGCAGTAGCCGGATGGTTGTCGGAGTACTCGCGGGAACGTCGGCGATCGCCGCGTCCAGCGTCTCGTACTGCATCCCGCCCACGAGTTCGCAGACCGCGGGGCCGGCTGTGACGCGGACGACCGCGATGCCCATTGTGCAGTTGCCAGAATCAAACGGGTTTCCGGCCACTGCTGTCAGCGCCCCGGTGGAAGCGTCGATCGTATAGCCGCGAACGTTTTTCATGTTCCCGACCAAGGAATTGGTCAGATAGAGAAAGGCTCCTTCAGGATCGCTGGCCAGCGCATTGGGCCACATGCCGGATTCGAAGGGGCTTTCAACGATTTCAGTCAGCGCGCCGGTCGCGATATCGATGGCGTAGACGGCAATGTTATGGGAATAGCCGTTGGCTACATAGAGCGTATCTCTCAGGATCAGTAGGGCGGTGGGATCGTCGCCCACAGTGGAGAATGGGCTGCCGGCCACGGGGGAGAGCGAGCCGTCCGTCTCGTTGATCCAATAGCCGGTAATGGTCCCCTCGCCCCAGTTAGCCGCGTACAGGAGCTTTCCGCCCGGATGAACGGCGACGGAGCGCGGGGTTGTGCCGGTATCAAACGGACTGTCCGGCAGCCGCTGAAGCGTGTCCGTATTGAAGGCGGATATGCTGCGGGAGTTCTGATTGGCCGCATAGAGATATCGGCCGCTCGGATGGACGTCTACGGAGCAGTTGGCCCACGGCGTGGAAACCCCGTTGAAGTCTATCATATAGCCTTCCGAGGAGAGCGCGCCGCCGGCGCCGATGGCAAACACCTTGATATTGTCGTTATACCGGTTGGCCACGTACAGCCGCCCGCCGTCCGGGCTGACGATGGACGCGACCGGCTCGGGCGAATGGTCCTCGTCATCGTACGTCGACGTGCTGTAGGGGCCGCCGGAAAGGGGCGTCAGCGCGCCGCTTTGGTGATTGACGGAGTATCCCGATACCGTTCCGTCGCCCTGGTTGGTAACGTAGATGCGCTTTCCGTCGGCCGTCGCCGTGACCGACGATGGATATTGCCCGGCCGCATAAGGGCTGCCCGGAAGCTGTGTCAGAGCGCCCGTGTCCGCGTTTGCCGAGTAGGCGGAAACATCATTGTCGTTGTAATTGGCCGCGTAGACAAAGTACCGGTAGTTCTCGCCCGATGCGCGGGCCGTCGGTAACATGCTCACTGCCAGCACAAAGAAGAGCAGGGTTACCAGGATTCGCTTTCTCACTGTATACACCTCTTTTTGAGTAATCAGGTCTTCGTGCGCGTGCTTACATCCGGCGTCGGCTCGGTCACGCCCGCAGCCGTTCCATGAGTTCGTCCAACCTTTCACTGTTCACCGGCTTTAGAAGGCTTCCGAAAGCCGGTATGCCCTTAACGCCTTCGAGTTCTTTCGCGAAGGCGGTCACGAACACAATCCGGGCCGTGGGAATCTGCGCGAGTATCTTCCGCGCCAACTCCGCGCCGTTCATCCTGGGCATGGATAGGTCAAGGAAGAATACGTCCGGTCGTATGCTCTGCGCGGCTTCCAGCGCCGTCGCCGATGCGGTAAACGCGCCCGCGATCTCCACGGCGCCGTAGCGGGATAGCAGGTAAATCAGCTCGCTCAGGGCTGGGGCCTCATCG
>JAKQQT010000203.1 GCA_029564025.1 Armatimonadota bacterium
CCGCAGTAGAGCCGACGTAGGTTCCCGGCGCGACAATAACCGTGTCGCCAGCGGATGCGGCGTTTATTGCCGCCTGTATGTTCGTCGCCGCCGTCGCCCACGTGCCGAATGCGGGGGCGTTGGTGTCGTGCGAGCCCGTCAGACTGACGTAAAGCGTCCGGGCCTGCGCGTGTGCGGCGCAGAGCAGAAGGGCGAGGATGGCGATTACGCGGCTCATTAGTAGCGGAAGTCCTGCCAAATCTGGAAGCGCGGCCAGCCGGGGCGGCGCTCCAAAAAGAGGTGGTTTGTCGTGCTGATTGGAAGGTCAACAAACAGAGTGTTGTCGATGTTGTTGGTGACGATGGCGTAGGTTTCGTTCGTGCCGCGAATCCACATAACGTTGTGCTGGATCGCCTCCAGCGCGTTCGTGTAGCTCGCCGCGTCCACGGCCAGCGTCACCGCGACATTGGTGGCCGCAATCATCAGCCAGCGGCCGGAGGCGCGCGTGACTAGCGCGGTGCCGCCGCTCAAGCCGAGCGTGGTGTATGGGCGGAAGGCTTCATCGCGGATGGCGCGGACTTCGTTCGTGCTCGTTCCGCCGGAGCCGGTGCCGCCGCCCTCGATGGTGCCGCGCTCCAAGGTCAGCGTAGTGCCCGCCGCCGTCGCGCCAGTGATTGCGTTGCCGGTGCCGGAAAAGGCGAGGTTCGTCCAGCCGGTGCCGCCGCCCTCGGGTGCGTTGCCCCAATACAGCGTGTCGTTGTCCGTGCCGGAAGCGTAGAGCATTTGTCCGCTCGTGGGCGTGTTGGTGGCGGTGAGGTTTCCGCCGCCGCCCAGACTGCCCCAATCAATTCCGGGCATGTCGTTGGTAGAAACAACACCGATCTTGCTGTCGAAAGAATTGCTGGCTATAGTCCCGGCCTCCGCAGCAGAAAACAGTCCAATCACAGTCGCGTCGGAAAAATCCCACGTCCCAGTCGCAACTGCGTTTGTCTCCGTCCCGTCCGTGAGGTGCGGAAGCATAACGTTTGCGGATAATGAATAGTCCACATCCGAACCGACAACTGATACATAATCAACGAATTGCGTAACATAGGTCGTATATACCACATTCGTATAAAGATAGACGTTGTTCGTACTATATCTGTTCTCGGTTATATAATTCGTGAATGTACCGCCA
>JAKQQT010000206.1 GCA_029564025.1 Armatimonadota bacterium
GTTCGTCACGCGTTGTTTCCGTTCCGGCGAATCCGCCATACAGGGTCGAACCCGCCGTGAGAATGATGCGTTCGGAATAGGTGCCGGCCGCCACCCACACTTCCCCGGACGAGTATACGCCTTGTTGGATGGTGCGAAAGGCCCTGTCCCAGGAAGTGCCGTCAATGGGGGTTCCTGTGGCGTCGGCTTTCACGTAACGAACACCCATGGCGGGCGAAATGAGGGAAGCAAAGAGAGTAAGGGCAAGAACAAGTCGAGTGGAGTGCAACGGAACGTACATACGCGTCTCCTAACCGGTGTGGCCCGTACGGGCCGGTCAGGCTCTGGGTCCGGGACCGCGATGCTCTGCCAGGCCGAAGCCCAAAGCGGGGAAAGGCATAATTAGCCTGACCCGATGGAAGAAAATGCGGTGATACCCCGCGGACGGAAAAGGCATCACGTTTTTTCCATAGTAAGCGAACGGAAACGCTTTGTCAATGCGGTCATGGTAGGGGCCCGTACGGGCCCACGAGCGAAAAGGGCGGCCACAGTGGGCCGCCCTGGAAGCGCCAATCTCCCTGGGAGCGCCAATCTCCTGATTGGCGTCAGATGTCGGACGGGAGGCCGGCGGTACCCTGAATCCTACCCTTTGAGCACGCGCTCCACGGCGGCCTCCAGCATTTTCTGGCCTCGGTCGCCCGCTTGGAAGTGGCGCAGTTCACCCGCTTCGTTGAACACGTAAAAGGCGGGGACGTATTTGTTCTCGAAGGCGTCCACGATGGTGTGCGTGTTGTCTATCGCCACAGGCCACGTCACGCCCATCTCGGCGATGTCCGCTTTCACGGCTGAAATATCGGTATCGGCCTCGGAACGGGGCTGATGGATGCCCACAAACTCCAAGCCGCGCGGCGCGTAGGTCTCGCGCCAGGCTTTCACCTGATCCATGATTTCGTGGCACGAATGGCACGAGACAGCCCAGAAGTGAACCAGCGTCACTTTACCCTTCACGTCATCGTTTTTCACTTCGCCGTTCACCCACTCGGTCGCGCCTTCCAACGAAGGCATGGCAGTTCCGGTTCGCATCGGCATAGCGGCTTTTCCTTTCTTCACACACACGGAGACACGCCCCGCCCGGAGCGTGCCTCCTCGTCATTCCAAATGCGTCACGCCGTCAAAAGGGGCTTTCCGGGTTTCCAGTCGCCGGGGCACAGGCCGCCGGTTTGCAGTCCTTCCAGCACGCGAAGCACTTCGTCCACGCTTCGGCCGAGGTTCAGGTTGTGCACCACGGAATACTCCAGATTACCTTCCGGGCTGATGATGAACAACCCGCGCAATGCGAATCCCTGGTCTTCAACCAGCACGCCGTAGTCCCTCGAAACGGTGTGCAACATATCGGAAGCCAGCGGATAGCGCAGTCCCTCTATGCCGTTCTTGTCGCGCGGGGTATTCAACCACGCCCGGTGGCTGTGCAC